>JAJPZP010000106.1:0-9736 GCA_021204285.1 Lachnospiraceae bacterium
CTTTCAATATAATCAAAGCATAATCCAAACATTAAACGTTTAATGTTTGAGAAAACCAAAAACTTTATTTTATAAGGAGGTATGAGGTTTGAACACACAGGAGTTGCAGGCGCTGGCGAATAAACTTCGCCTGGAAGCAGTGCGCATGGTCTACGAGGGGAAAGACGGTCATCCGGGTCCCGCCCTGTCGTGCGCGGACATCGTAACGACTCTGTACTTCGACATCATGAATGTCGATCCGAAGAATCCGGAGTGCCCGGATCGCGATCGTTTCGTTCTGTCGAAGGGACATGCATGCCCGATCTGGTATGCAGCACTGAATGAGAAGGGGTATTTCGAGCCGAAGGTCGAGCATTTCAATCTTCGTCAGCTTGGCTCCACATTCCAGGGGCATCCGTCCATGCACAGCACAAAGGGTATCGATATGACATCCGGTTCTCTTGGAAACGGTATCGCGATCGGTGCAGGTATGGCGGCAGCTGCCAAGATTCAGAAGAAGGATTACTATACCTATGTAATCTGCGGTGATGGCGAGCTTCAGGAAGGTGTCTGCTGGGAAGGTGTCAACATGGCGACCGGCCGCAAGCTGGACAATCTGATCGTCTTCGTTGACCGCAATGGCTGGCAGTCCTACAAGACGGTAGATTTCACCGTAGGACAGAATAACATTGCTGATCGCTTCCGTGCGTTTGGCTGGCATACACAGGAGATCTGTGGGCATGACATCGATGCGATCAAGGCTGCGGTTGCGATCGCGAAATCCGCGAAGGGCAGACCGAGCGCAATTGTCTGTGACTGTGTGAAGGGTAAAGGCCTCAGCTACATGGAGGACAACAACGCATGGCACAAGGGTGTTCCGACTGACGAGCAGTGGGAGATTGCGAAGAAAGAACTTGGAGGTGAGCAGTAATGGCGGAATTCAAAGGCACAAGAGAAGCATTCGCAGCGGCTCTTATGGAACTGGCTGACGCGAACGACAAGGTTGTAGGCGTATTCCCGGATTCACTCAAAGCGATGAGAGCAGTCGCCTTTGGCGAGAAATATCCGGAGCGTTACATTGAGTGTGGAATCGCGGAGCAGTGTGCGGTTGATGTTGCTGCCGGACTTGCTTCTGCGGGTATGATGCCGTTCGTGGGCACGTACTGCGGTTTCCTTACCATGCGTGCTGGCGAGCAGATGCGTACCTTCGTTGGTTACACCGATCAGAATGTGAAATTCATCGGCGTCAACGCAGGTATCCTCGGCGGTGAGCGTGAGGGCGTTACCCATCAGTTCTACGAGGATCTGGCTTTTGTAACCAGCATCCCGAATTTCACCGTACTGACCCCGGCAGATCCGGAGCAGCTTTACGAGGCAGTGAAGTATGCGGCTGAGATCCAGGGTCCGGTATACATTCGCGGAGGCAGCGGCCGTGAGGTGGATGTCTATGCGAAGGATGCTCCGTTCTCCAGGGACGGCATCACAGTATGGAAAGAGTACGGCACCGATGCGGTTCTGTTCTCCAACGGTTATGTGCTGGATCGCGTACTTGCGGCAGCGGATATTCTGAAGGAGCAGGGCGTGAATGTGACGGTTGCGGATATCAACATTCTGTACGGCGAGAATCCGTCCAAGATTCTGGATGTCATGGCGAAGACGAACCAGGTCGTCACGGTTGAGGATCACAACATCAACGGCGGACTGGGCTCCTATATCAGCCGCCTGGCTGTGGAGAACAAGCCGGTGAAGGTGAAGAGAATTGCCCTTACGGACTTCGCAGAGTCCGGACCGGCGAAAGAGCTTGCCGATGCTTACGGTTTCTCACCGGAAGCGATTGCGAAGACGGTCAAGGAAGCTCTGGCGTAAGGATTTTGGAAAGGAGTAAATGACATGAAAATCGTAGTGCTGGATGGCTATACGGAGAACCCCGGAGATATCAGCTGGGGACCGCTGGAAGCACTTGGAGAAGTGGCGGTCTATGACAGAACCTCCTATGAAGAGTCACCGATCATTGCAGAGTGTATCGGAGACGCGGATGCCGTTATCACCAACAAGACTCCGATCAGCAAAGAGACGATCGACAAGTGCCCGAATATCAAGACGATTGCCATGCTGGCGACCGGCTACAACGTAGTCGATTATGAGTATGCAAAGTCCAAGGGCATCCCGGTTCAGAACGTACCGGTTTACGGCACAGACAATGTGAGCCAGTATGCGGTCAGCCTTCTGATGGAGGTCTGCTCCCATATCGGACATCACAGCGAGTCTGTCCATGCAGGCGAGTGGGCGTCCAATCCGGACTGGTGCTACTGGCATTATCCGATGATCGAGGTGTCCGGAAAGACCGCGGGCATCATCGGCCTTGGCCGTATCGGCGTGAACACCGCGAAGATCCTGAGGGCGATGAACGTCAACGTGATCGCTTATGATTCGTTCCAGTCCGAGGCCGGAAAGGCTGTTGCGGAGTATGTAGAGCTCGACGAGCTGCTTGCGAAGTCAGACTTTATCTTCCTGCATTGCCCGCTGTTCCCGTCGACGGAAGGAATCATCAATAAGGAAAACATCGCGAAGATGAAGGACGGCGTTATCCTGGTCAACAACAGCCGTGGACCGCTGGTCGTGGAGCAGGATCTCTACGAGGCACTGGAGAGCGGAAAAGTTGCGGCTGCCGCGCTGGATGTCGTTTCTACGGAGCCGATCAAGGCGGACAATGTGCTGCTGAAGGCGAAGAACTGCATCATCACACCGCATATTTCCTGGGCGACGAAGGAGGCCAGGGAGCGTATCATGAATACGACTGCGGAAAATATCAAGTCAGTAATCGACGGATCGCCGATTAATGTAGTAAACAAATAAATAAGGAGAGGTGCTAAAAATGGAAAAAATCAAAGTAGCCGTTATTGGTGCAGGCGGAAAGATGGGAACCCGTACCTCCAACAACCTGGTCACGAAATTCCCGGACAAGTTTGATGTGAAGCTGGTGGAGACTTACCCGCCCGCAGTAGAGCGCATCGAGAAGGAGCGCGGACTGAAGGTTACTCCGGTAGAAGAAGCGCTTGATTTCGCAGAGGTCGTTATCTTTGCGGTTCCGGATACGCTGATCAAGAAGCTGTCCGCAGAGTATTTGCCGATGCTGAAGCCGGGCACGGTATTCCTGATCCTCGATCCGGCAGCGGCTGTAGCGAAGGAGCTGACGCTGCGTGACGACTGCACCTTTGGTGTTGCGCATCCCTGCCATCCGTCCTATTTCAAGTGGCAGAAGGAAGAGGAAGCCTACCTCGATCGTTTCGGAGGTGAGGGCGGACATATGGATATCGTCATGAGCTGCATCCAGGGCGATGAGGAGAAGTTCAAGCTCGCGCAGGAGACCGCGCGCTGCATGTATCGTGCGGAGAAGGCGTTCGTCATGACCTCCGAGCAGATCGCATTCCTGGAGCCGACGCTGGTGGAGACCCTTGGCGCTACCTGCTGCTATGCGATGGCGGAGACCGTGGACGAAGCTGTGAAGAGAGGTATCGACCGTGAGGCTGCCGTATCCTTCCTGACCGGCCATG
The DNA here is from genome assembly GCA_021204285.1 of Lachnospiraceae bacterium. Classification (GTDB taxonomy): domain Bacteria; phylum Bacillota; class Clostridia; order Lachnospirales; family Lachnospiraceae; genus Hominiventricola. The sequence goes on from JAJPZP010000106.1 coordinate 3,534, forward strand.
TATTCAACCTGACCGCGAACTTCCTTGGCTATCTACCGGGCAACCCGCCTGTATCAGATGCCTGCAAGGTTGCTCTTGAGATCGGAAATCATCTCGTGCTTCGCGACGACTGGAAGAAGATCTGGGACGACGATATGCTGATGAAGGTTATCGCGACGATGCTTCATCCGGAGACTGCTATGGATAACCTCGGCTTCGAAGTGAAACCGAAGTAAATAAAAAAAGAAAGAGAGGAATTTTATTATGAAATTCAAACGTATTGCGGCCATGCTGCTTGCAGCAGCGATGGTCATGAGCCTGGTAGCCTGCGGCTCTTCTTCGAGCTCCAGCTCCAGTTCGGATTCTTCTTCCAGCGATGCTGCTGAGGAAGAGACTGAGGATGCAGAGGCGGAAGAGGAAGAAGAGGAGAGCGACAGCCTTCTCGGCTCGGATTCTGCTACGATTCGTCTGACGATCGGCACCACGACTTCTGCTGATGGCCATTATGTACTTGGCCTGGTTGCGATGCAGGAGAAACTCGAGGAGCTCTCTGATGGCGAGATGACCCTTGATATTTATCCGAACTCCGCGCTTGGCGGCGAGTCCGACATGATGGACGCTGTTTCTCTTGGAACGCAGGACATGGTCCTTTCTTCGACCGGCCCGATCCCGTCCTTCTCGTCTGCGACCTCCAACTGGGCGACGCTTGACCTTCCGTATCTGTTCGAGACGAAGGAAGACGCTTATGCTGTATTTGATGGTGAGATCGGCCAGGAGCTGCTCGACGAGTTCGAGGGAACCGGTATCAAGGCGCTTGGTATCTGGGAGAACGGCTATCGTGAGCTGACAAACAACACCAAAGAGATCGCAACGCCGGATGATCTGGCTGGCATGAAGATCCGTACGATGGAGAATGACGTACATATGGCGACCTACACCGCTCTCGGCGCAACGCCGACCGCTATGGCCTGGGGCGAGATCTTCTCAGCTCTGCAGCAGGGCACGGTTGATGGGCAGGAGAACCCGCTTGCCATCATCCTGACGGCGAAGGTTTACGAGGTACAGCAGTATGTTTCCATGATCGACCTGTTCTACAGCCCCTGCGTGCTGATGATCAACGAGGATACCTACAACAACTTCACGGATGATCAGAAGGCATGGTTCGATGAGGCTGCTGAGTACGGCAAGGAGCAGGAGCGTGCGATTTCTCAGGAGATCGAGGACAGTGCACGTGAGCAGATGGAAGCCGAGGGCGTTATCTTTACCGATGTTGACAAGGAAGTCTGGATTGAGGCTGTGCAGAGCGTGTACGAAGACGAGTCTCTTGGAATCGATCAGGATCTGCTCGCAAGGATTCAGGAAGTCACCGCTGACTGATCCGGCAGGGTAAGGTAATTATTCCAACTGAAATAAAATGGTAGAAAGACCGGCGGTGCCGCAGCGTATGCCGCGGCACTGCCGGTCTTTTATTACTGGATTATATGATATGCGAAAGGGGTTAACATGAAAAAAGTACTGGATGGGTTTTCAAAAATCATTGAAATCCTTCTTGTTATTTTGATGGTCGCCATGGTGATTGTCGTTTTCCTCGCTACAGTGGGCCGTTACAGTCACCTGTACTCCATTGCATGGAGTGAGGAATTTTCAAGATACTGCATGGTGGCGATCGTCTATCTGGGGCTGATGCTCGCCTCCAGAAGCGATTCGCATTTTGTCGTGGATGTGATTCCGCTCATTTTCCGAAAGAAACCGACGGTTGTGAAGGTGTTTTCACTCATCGATGCGCTGGCCGTTGACATTTTCGCGGTGTTTCTCGCCTACGAAGGCTGGGTGGTGTCATCCAAGATGATCAGCCAGGGAAAGGTCAGCCCGATGCTCAAGCTTCCGCTGGGTGCGGTGTACCTGCTTGTTCCGATTGGCATCGTCCTGATGGCGATCTACTATACGGCCTGTAAAGTAGGGAAGTTGAAGGATATTGGCGCAGAAGGAAAGGAGGCTGAATAAGTATGCAGATAGCTGGTATTCTATTTGGACTTTTGTTTTTATTCCTGTTTATGGGAGTACCGATTGCGATCAGCCTGGGTGTGTCTGCTTCTCTGACGATGCTGATCACAGGCAATATGCAGTATCTTGCCTCCTTCCCGAGCCGTATGTTCACCGGACTTGACAGCTTCATGCTGATGGCGGTGCCGTTTTTCATCCTGGCCGGCAACATCATGGCGGAGGGCGGCATCTCGGATCGTCTGATCTCGTTCTTTGAGATTCTCCTTAAGAGACTGCCGGGACGTCTCTCCTGTATCTGCGTTGTGGCGTCCGGTTTCTTCGGCGCGATCTCCGGCTCCAACCCCGCTACGGTGGCTGCGATCGGTGGTATCTGTGCTCCGAAGATGATTGAAAAAGGCTATGCGAGTGAGGACGCTGCGGCGGTCGCGGCATCTTCCGGCACGTTGGGCGTGGTTATTCCGCCATCGATCCCGATGGTTACCTATGCGGTCACCGCGTCCGTGTCCGTTACGGCGATGTTCAAGGCGGGCTGGATCCCGGGTATCATGCTGATCGTGGGTCTGTGTATCGCGAACATGTTCTGGTATAAGAACGTTGACTCTGTTGACAGGACGAAGTATCCGGCCAAGGTATATCTGGATCGTTTTGTGAAGGCGATTCTGGCACTGATGATGCCGATCATCATCCTGGGCGGCATTTACGCTGGTATTTTCACTCCGACGGAGTCTGCTGCGGTTGCCTGCGTCTACGCGCTGATCATCTCTGTGTTTGTATTTAAAGAGGTGGATCTGAAGAAGCTGTACAAGATTTTCGCAGATTCCTGCGTGAGCTCCGCAACTGTGCTGTTCGTGGTGTCTATGTCCGCACCGTTTGCCTGGTTTATGACGACGGAGAACATTCCGACGATCATCTCGACGACGATCATGAATCTCTTCTCAAGCAAGTTCCTGATTCTCTTCGTGATGAACGTGCTGCTTCTGTTCCTGGGATGCTTCCTTGAGACGCAGTCCATCATCCTGCTGGTGACGCCGATCCTGCTGCCGATCGCGACTTCGCTGGGTGTGAGCTCCATCGCTCTCGGCCTGATCATCATCGTGAATACATCTATCGGTATGATCACACCGCCTATGGCTGTGAACCTGTTTGTCGCAACCGGTGTCTGCAAGTGCTCCATAGGAGCGGTGTCAAAGAAGATTGTGAAATATCTGATCCTCGAGTTCTGCATCCTGCTGGTCTACATGTACGTACCGATCATCTTCGGTATTACGATCTAAATGTACAGGACAAGCGGATTTGTGAACGAAGAGCTGCTCGCACAGATCGGCGTGTATTTCATTCCCTATCAGAGCAGGCTGGTATTCCGTGGGAGCATGAACCTGTTTCTGCTGCTGTTTTTGATACTGATGTGCATGCTTAAAATCTTTCCTGCAGCGTTTATGCTGATTATCGACATTTTTCTGCTGAAGGCGCAAAGAGACGCCAGGAAACGCTGTGAGGAGGCAACGCTGCGTCAGTTAAAAGAGCTCTCAGGAAAAGCGGAGATCCGCTACTCCAGCCAGTTCAATACGCGTGATATCGTGGCCGAAAACCATATGACCGGCATTGCAAGCAGCATTCCTTACGAGGATATTGTCGAAATTGTTGCAAGACCGGATATCTATCTGCTTGTCAGTCGAAAGGGAGAGCTGGTCTTTGTGTTCCGGTCCGGTTTGGAGAATGCGCGGAAATTCATTGATGATCTGTTCAGCCGCAATACACGGATCGGTATACTGAAAAAAATAAGATTTAAGCTTACTGGTAAAGTGTTTCATTACTACTGAGAACAAGTGCCGTGGAATCCCCGGGTTCCATGGCACTTGTGTGTTTTGACGAATATGACAAAAATAATTGCGGTTCCCGATAAAGGAAATGATGGGAAAACTCTGACCGAAGACAGTCCGTCAGACAGGATACTGCAGGCGGTCGTCCGTGATATCGTAGAGTACTTCATCGAGGTATCTGCGGGCGAGCCATTTTGCCATCGGAAGATTCATATCCAGATAATTTCCACAGTCCTGCGGGGCGGCTCCGGGGATATCGCCCTCGAAATCCCGGATAAACTCATACATCTCGATCAGCAGATTTACGATGTCAGCCGATTCGAAATCTCCTGCCAAAAGCAGATAGAAACCGGTGCGGCAGCCCATCGGCCCGAAGTAAAGAGTCTTACTCCCGTAGAGAGAATGGTTTCTGAGAAAAGTTGCGCCGAGGTGCTCGATGGCATGAATCTCCGCCGTGTTCATGACCGGTTCGTCATTCGGACTCGTCATGCGCAGGTCAAAGGTTGTGACGATGGTATCTCCAACCGGATCCTTTCTCGACACATAGACGCCGGGAATCAGGCGGATGTGGTCGACGGTAAAACTCGTAATCTTCTCCATAACCGTATAGCCTCCTTTTTCTCCACTATAGCAAAGTTGATTGACAAAGGCAAGGAAGAAAGTTATGATGATATGGGTATTTGCTATAAAAGTCCTGGACGGCGGTTATGTGGACTGCATACTCTAAAGAGCCAAGTGCTTGCATGCAAAGACACATGAACATGTCCGTTTGCAATGTGTAGCCGTGCGAGGGTATGTATCTATACGCAAACCATTGGACGGCGTCGGCACTTAACGAAGTCAAGCCAAAGGCGCAGACTGAGTTTAGTGTCCGCTACGCCGTCCAATGAGCGAGAGCGGGTTTGCGGATAGATACATACCCGTGCTCGTCGTCACTATGAAGACAGTCTGAGGTGGATATGGAGGATACAGGCGATGTTTGAGGGAAAGAAAGTTTTATTCAGTGGGATGCAGGCCACCGGAAACCTGACGCTGGGAAATTATCTGGGGGCGCTCCGCAACTGGGTGAACCTCTGTGACGAATATGAGTGTTTTTACAGTGTGGTGGATCTGCACTCGATCACGATCCGCCAGGATCCGGCGACGCTCAGGAAGCGCGCACGCAGCCTGCTGATGATTTATATCGCGGCGGGGCTTGATCCGGAGAAGAACTGCCTGTATTATCAGTCGCATGTGTCGGGGCACGCGGAGCTCGCGTGGATTCTGGACTGCTTCACCTACATGGGTGAGCTGAACCGGATGACGCAGTTCAAGGATAAGTCCGCGAAGCATGCGGACAATATTAATGCCGGACTTTTCACCTATCCGGTGCTGATGGCGGCGGATATTCTGCTCTACCAGGCGGACGTCGTGCCGGTCGGCATCGATCAGAAGCAGCATCTGGAGATTACGCGGGATATTGCCCAGCGCTTCAACGCGATTTATGGCGATGTGTTTACGATCCCGGAAGGCTATTACGGGAAGGTCGGCGCGAAGATCATGAGTCTGCAGGATCCTTCAAAGAAGATGTCCAAGTCTGACGAGAATCCGAACGGTTCGATCTATCTGATGGATGATCCGGATACCGTCATGCGCAAGTGCAAGCGCGCGGTGACGGACTCCGAGGCGCAGATTCTCTACCGGGATGAGCAGCCCGGCATCCATAACCTGATCGACATCTACAGCGCCTGCACGTCGAAGACGCCGGAGGAGGTTGTGAAGGAATTTGACGGAAAGGGCTACGGCGAGTTCAAGATGGCCGTGGGCGAGGCGGTGATCAGCGTGTTAAAGCCGCTGCAGCAGCGCTACGCCGAGCTGGAGAAGGATAAGGCATATATCGACGAGATTATCAAGGCGAACGCCGAGAAGGCCTCGTATGTGTCCTCGAAGACACTGCGCAAGGTGCAGCACAAGGTCGGTTTCCCGGACCGGGTGCGCTGAGGCAGTTACGCGCTGTTTCAGCAGGCCGAAAATCAGTCCCGGGACTCCGGCGAAAGAGGAACTCCGTTGACATTTTGGCGGCGTTCCCGCAGGGAGTAGACGCAGCCGCAGTAGTCCTGCCGGTAGAGCCCATACTCTTTCGACAGCTCGATGGAGCGCTTGTAACCGTCCCGCTTTTTGAAATCATTCGGGAGCCAGCGGATCTGATACTGCAGGGACAGCTCTTCACCGATTTCATTGAGCTTATCCGCGTTTTTCAGGGGACTGATGGACAGGGTTGTGGCAAAGTAGCCGCAGCCCTTTTCTTTTGCCGTTTTTGCCGCTTCGGTGAGGCGCAGGCGGTAGCAGCGAAAGCAGCGCTCGCCGCCTTCCGGCAGGGACTCCAGCCCCTTCGCGCAGGCGTAGAAATCCTCCGGGTGG
>JAJPZP010000106.1:9746-10407 GCA_021204285.1 Lachnospiraceae bacterium
ATTTTCTTCTTTGTTTATGCGATCTCCTTAAATTAGACCGGATGCCGCGTCGGCAGCTCCTGAATCAGCCGCTGCTGCTCGCGTACCCGGCAGCGGTATTCACTTTCCGGATAGATGTTCGGATTGTAGTAGAGCAGCGTAATCCGGAAGTATTCCGCCAGATATTCCAGCACATAGCTGCTGCAGGGCGCACAGCAGCTGTGCAGCAGGAGCGTCGGGACGGCCCCGGCCTCCTGAATACGCGCAAGTTCTTTATCCAGTTCTTTCTGATAGTTTCGTTTATTCATGTTTTTTCGCCTGGTTTTTCTGTTTTACATGCCCGTATCGGTGAACATGCCTGTTTGCTTATCTTATCGGTAGAATGATTATATTAGATTTCCCGTAAAAATTCAAACTGTTATAAAAAGCCCCTGACTGTGGCTATGCGGGCTGCATATTCTAAAGAGCATAAGTGCTGACATGCAAGCTAAAATCTCCGGATACTGGGGATATTCCGGAGTGAGGAAAACAGCCTGGGGAGCGCACTTGCAATTTTAATGTTATATGATAAAATGGCGATAGAAAACGGACATAATGATCGGAACAAAAGGAGGAACGTCATAATGGAAACGATTACATGCCTGAAGACAAGAAGAAGCATCCGTAAGTATAAGGAGGAGAA
>JAJPZP010000106.1:10417-13012 GCA_021204285.1 Lachnospiraceae bacterium
TGCTTGAGGAGATCGTGGAGATCGCGCGCTACGCGCCGACCTGGAAGAACAGTCAGGCGCCCGGCTACGTGGTGGTGGACAGCCAGGAGCTGAAAGAGGAGATCGCGGCGAACTGCGTCGCGGGATTCGCGAAAAACGCGGCTATGATCCGGACCTCAGCGGCGCTGGTTGTGCTGACTTATGCCAGTGGGATATCCGGTTATGAAGCCGATGGATCATTTTCGACTACAAGGGGGGACGCCTGGGAGTCGTTCGATGCCGGAATTGCCTGCCAGAGCTTTTGCCTGACGGCCTGGGAAAAGGGGCTTGGTTCCTGCATCATGGGAATTTTCGAGGAGGAGAAAGTGGCGAAGGCCATTGAACTTCCGGAAGGCAGACGAATCGCAGCCCTGATCGCGCTCGGATATCCGGATGAGGAGCCGAAGGTCCGTCCGCGCAAAGAGGTGGAAGAGCTGCTGAGCTTCCGCTGAAGAGGGCGCGTCTATGGGCAAACAGAGACTGGGGCGTGTTCAGACATTTCTTACGGAGCGCGGCTGGAAATACCAGTATACGGAGGAAGAAGGCTGCGGGAGCGTTGATTTCGACTACCGCGGCGTTCCCTACCATATCTGGGAGTACGAGGAAGACGGCGTGCGGGGCGTGGAGACGAACCTGCGTCACGGAGGCCGCCAGGAAGAAATTGACGGGGATTATGAGGCGGAGCTTCTGGAAATTATGAAGGACTGGCACTGAGATATGGATAAAATCCCCTCGCATTTACAGGATGGAATTTTCGATGCTGTTCTGAACTGCTGCGAAAAAATAGCTGACAGCCGCAAATGCGACTGCCGACTGTTTTTCAGCGGAGACGATGGGATTCGAACCCATGAGCCCCGAAGGACTACCTGATTTCGAGTCAGGCCCGTTATGACCACTTCGATACGTCTCCTCATATTGCGGCGACGCTTTAGCGCCGCCGACTGCTGTATTCTACCACAGATTTTGTAAGAATGCAATCACGAAAAACAGTTTTCGCTTCACCGGAGTTGTTCCGTTGGATTGACAGATAAATCGTGGCGTGTTATTCTTTTAACAGTGACAAAAATCGACTTCTGGGAGGAAAACGGCTGTGAAAACAGAGACAGCAGGTTCGTATGTGGTCTTTGCAGCCTTTCTTTTTGTTCTGGAATCGGACAGGCTCCCATATGATGCTATGGAACCTGACAGTCTCTTGTGGTAAGTATTCTTCTCTGTACCTGCGTAAAGAGGGAGAGAGGTAACAGAGTCACAAAAAAAAGAAAAGGAGAAGGATGTCAAATGAGCAGTAAGACATTTCACGGCGGCGTACATCCTGTTGAGGGAAAAGAGTACGCGCGGGACGTCGCTTTCCGGACGCTGCTGCCGAAGGGGAACATGGTGTTTCACCTGAACCAGCACATCGGTAAGCCGGCGAAGCCGGTCGTCGCAAAGGGCGACGCGGTACTGGCCGGACAGGTGATCGCCGAGGCGGACGGTTTCGTCTCCGCGAACATCGTGAGCTCGTGCTCCGGCACAGTCAAGGCGATCGAGAACCGGAGAAACGTACTCGGTACCTCCGATCTGTCGATCGTGGTTGAGAATGATGGCGCGTACACGCTTGCGGAGGGTATCGGTGTGGAGACCGATTACACGACGCTCAGTAATCAGGAAATCCTCGACCGGATCAAGGCGGCCGGGGTCATCGGCATGGGCGGCGCAGGCTTTCCGACGCATGTAAAACTGATGCCGAAGAAGCCAGAGGAGATCAAATACGTGATCGCGAACGGTGGCGAGTGCGAGCCCTACATTACCTGCGATGATCAGCTGATGCGGACCTACCCGGATGAGATTGTCACGGGACTGAAGGTCATGCTGCGGCTGTTCCCGAATGCAGAAGGCGTAGTGCTGATTGAGGACAACAAGCCGGAGGCGATCGCGGCGATGGAGAAGGCCTGCGCGGGCGAGGCGAAGGTTCGCGTGATGAAGGCGGAGGCGAAATACCCGCAGGGCGGCGAGCGTGCGATCATGACGGTTGTGGCCGGAAAGCATATCAAGCTTGGCATGCTCCCGGCGGATGTAGGCTGTGTGGTTGACAATGTGGCGACGGTCCAGGCCATCTACCGGGCAGTCTGCAAGTCGGAACCTTCGATGGAACGCGGCTTTACGGTCTCTGGCGACGGTGTGAAGGAGCCCTGTAATCTGATTGTAAAAATAGGAACCGGTCTTACGGAAGTGCTCGAGGCTGCCGGCGGTTTCAAGGACGGCGTGGAGCCGGAGAAGATTATCTGCGGGGGCCCGATGATGGGCTTCGCCATGCCGGATCTCTCGGCCGCTGTCTGCAAGAATAATAATGCGCTGACCGTGCTGGTAAAGGATCCGGTGGCCGAGGCGCAGGAACAGCAGACCGCGTGTATCCGCTGCGGGCGCTGCGCGCAGGTATGTCCGCTCGGCCTGACGCCGCAGATGATGGCGGAGGCAGCAGAGCGTAAGAATTATGAACGCTATGAAAAGAAGCTGTACGGTCTGGCGTGGAGCGCGTGTGGGTCCTGCGGCGTCGACGGTGCGGGCAAGAGACAGCTGATGCAGGTGTTCAGGCGG
>JAJPZP010000166.1 GCA_021204285.1 Lachnospiraceae bacterium
CACATTGCGGTCTGCAATCAGCACCTTTCGGGCACAGGCCAGCATAAAACTCATAGCCAGGTCCGCCACCGCGTTGGAATTGGTTCCCGGTGCATTGCACACCGTGATTCCCAGCTCTTTTGCCTTGTCAAGGTGGATATTGTCCAGTCCCGCTCCGTGTTTACAGACGATTTCCAGGTGGGAGCATTTTGCCATCACTTCCTCCGGGAACTCATGTGCGCCGATAATCAGGGCATCGAATTCCGGAATCAGTTTCTCAAATTCTGCCTGGTCAAAATTTTTGCCTTTGTGCACGACCTCCAGTCCTGCTTCCTCAAGGATATCGATCGGTGTACTGCTGATCGAACCGAAGCTCCTGGACGTCACCATCACTTTTTTACTCATACGCACTCCTTACAAGTCAGTATTTTTTTCAGACCTTCAACCGCATAGCTTTTCTTTGCCGAGATCGGGATCCACACAACATCCCTGATGTATTCGCTGCCCTCAAAGATATCCCGGAACAGACGATACATGAATTCCTCCGCAACGACTGCGACCGTATCGCATTCCTTCCATGCATTCTGACAGTAATACTCGAGAGACTGCCGGACACCGCCATTTAAAACGCCCTCCGCATAGGAATAGCGATCCGCTTCCGTGCTGTTCTGGAACAGACGCATCGCATGGCAGATATAAATCGCACGGTTGAATCCAAATTTCGTCAGGTTCTCCACACCCTTTTTCACCATCTCCGGATTCAGTTCGGTTACATCCGCGCTCAGAATCGGAGCGAGAATGCTGTCCTCTTTCAGCACGTGAAAAAGTTCGCCGGTAAAATTGGAAATGATGCCGGTAATACCATCCTCCTGCACATAGGTCACATGGGTATGGGAGCCCGGGAAAACGAGCGCCACATGCCTGCTCCTGCAGCTTCTGGCCGCCTCATCAAGAACCCCCAGGATCTCAATCTCTTCCCCGTGCATGTTGTTGACAAAAGAAATATCATCGTCCGTCGTCTTAAGCCCGGGGATCAGATAAATATTCCTGTGGAAACAACAGTCCTCATAATGGCAGTAGATACTGTCAGCGAATTTCTGTACTGTGATGGGCAGCACAAGATGTGGTACTTCCTTCAGCCCGTACGGGGAAGTCACCATACCGGAGGCATAGATATCTATGACTTCCTCCTCCGTGATTCCGCTTGCGGCAAGCGCCCCGTCATACAGCTCCTTCAGACCTTCAATCAGTACCCGGTTGCTGCCCGCAACAGCCGAATCCTTTGACCCGACATTTTTCTTATTTACATACAGAACCTGAAACTGCCGGTCGAGTACATAAACTCTGGAATTTGAGGTGCCGGAATCAAAATAAATCCAATAGTTTCCCTTCATACGCTTAACCCTTCAGAGCCTCCATGTACTCCTTTGCCAGCGCTGTAATCTCATCAAAGCGGCCCTCGCCTACCAGTTTCGCGCTCACAAGATTTCCTCCAACGCCTACCCCAACCGCGCCTGCGTCCAGAAATGCCTTACAGTTCTGGGGGTTTACGCCGCCAACTGCGGTCATCGGAATGTGTTTCAACGGTGCCTTAAGCGCTTTGATGTAGGAAGCCCCAACGGTTCCCGCCGGAAATATTTTCACGATATCCGCGCCACACGCGTAAGCATGCGCGGCCTCCGTCGCCGTAAAGGCGCCGGGGATCGATATCTTCCCAAGGCGCTTCGTTTCGCGGATCACTTCCTCATTTGTATCGGGCGAAATCATGTATTCCGCCCCTGCTTCTACTGCCATGCGGACCTGTTCTGCAGTCATCACCGTGCCCGCTCCCACGCAGACGCGATCACCGAGCTGTTCTTTGATATTCCAGATGGCGGCAAGGGTGTTCTGTTTTCCCGCCTCGCTGGTCTGATCAAAGGTCACTTCGATGCAGTTAATTCCGCCTTTTTCCATCGCCGTCGCCAGGGCAACGATTTTTTCACTGGAGATCCCGCGAACAATCGCAATGATCTTCCCTTCCAGTATTTTATCCAATACTTCCTGAGCCAAGATGGTGTCCTCCTTTTTTAGTCTTCCGGAGCCTGCAGGATCAGTTTCATTCCCTTCTTCTCGCGGAACATCTGGAACGCTTCCTCCCACTGCTCAAGCGGCAGATGATGGCTTACCAGCGGAGATAACTTCACTTTTCCGCTCTGAACCAGCTTGATGCCTTTTTCCCAGTTCACATATCTGGATGCCATCGAACCGCTGAAATGGGGTTCCTTATAGCAGATCGTCTCAATGTCAAAGGTAATCGGTTTTCCGGTCAGGCCGATCTGTACGTAGTAGCCGCGTTTCTTCATAAGCTGCATGGCCTGCCGGATTCCCGGTTCGGAGCCGGAGCACTCGAGCACTACATCGACGCCATATCCGTCCGTCAGATCCATGACCAGCTTCTCGACGTCCTCTTCCTGGATATTGACCGCATAATCAATGCCCAGCTCCTTCGCTACTTTAAGTCGTTCCCCATCCACGGAAGTACCCGTCACAATGACAGTCGCCCCCTCGGCTTTCGCAACCTGCGCCGCAGTCAGGCCGACTGCACCGGGTCCGGGTACGAGCACCACGTCTCCTGCCTCGATATGGCAGCAGTCATAGATCGCATGCGTACAGCAGGCCAGCGGTTCCAGCATGGCTCCGGTCACAAAATCAATATTATCCGGAAGGATGTGCGCGTTCGACTCTTTCACAACCGTATACTTTGCAAACGCACCGTCATACCAGTAGCCAAGGCTTCTCTTGTTGATGCAAAGATTGTAAAAACCGGTCCTGCAGTACAGGCAGTCGCCACAGTAGTCATAGACCGCCTCCGACACGACGCGATCGCCTACCTTAAATTTCGTGACGCCCTCACCGATCGCCGCCACCACGCCGGAAAACTCATGTCCGGTGATAACCGGCGGATTCTGCGCAATCGCGATATCCGCATTATAGATATGAAGATCCGAGCCGCAGATCCCCGCTTCTTTTACTTCAATCTTGATCTGCCCCGGTCCCGGAGTCGGCTCCGGCACATCGCGGATTTCCATATTCCCGGGGCCCGCTTTATATTTTACCAATCCTTTCATCCTGTTTTCCTCCTTTTCACTGTTTTACGGAAGCATATACTTCCGCAGATATACGATAAATGCGTCATAACCTGTCAGAAATTCGTTCATCGTATCCTTGAATGCTCCGAACTGATTGAACTCCTCCACTTTCAGGCCATCTTCCTCAAATATCTGACGATACTCCGGAATCTTGTCGAGCAGCTCTCTGACAATTTTTTCGTCTACATCCTCGTCAATCGTTCTGCGGATCTCGAGGTTGCAGCCCTCCATCCTGCGCCACCAGACCGGGTTTATGGTCATCAGAATATCTCCGCCCAGGAAACGGCTCCACAGGAAATGGCTGTTGTTGTTTGCCACCAGCAGCTTCGCGCGATATCCGCGCTCTTTGTACAGCTTATATACCTTCTTGAAGATCGCTTCGCCACAGCTGTCCAGATACTCCTGCGTGACCGGCGTTTCCCGCTCAGCCACCAGCTTTTTCATGTAATCATCCACACGGCCGGTCATGATCGTACAACTGTTGATCATTCCGTCCACGGACAAGCCTTCCGCCTCCCGGCGTTTCAGTCCTCTCTCGATCGCCTCCGCCACGGCCACGGCCTGCGGCACTCCAAAGCAGACGGTTCCATTCACCGACACTCCACGATAGACGCATTCCTCAATCGCCGGGATATCCGCCGTAGAAACCGGCATCTTGATCAGGATGTTCTCGCTCATGGAAGAAAGCTGCACCGCATGAGCAACCGTCTTTTCCGTGCTGCGGTAAAAGCGGGGATTGACCTGCATGGCCTGCCAGCCTTTTTCCCTTTTGCTTTCCCGGAAAAGCGGCAGGAGCTTTTCCGCGCCCTTAAGGCCCGCCTCACCGGAAATCTGCCAGCAGATCTCCTCGTCCGTCGCATCAGCCATCTCTACCTTTATAAGCTCACGCAGCCGGTCTTCCCAGAGCGGCATCTCCTTTCTCAGGACATTTCCCACAATCACCGGGTTCGACGTTGCCCCGCAGCCTCCGCGGCTCAGCGCCAGGTCAATATCCGCCATCCCACAGGAGTCGTTCCAGAGCTGTGTCTGGGGAAAGCGTTCGGCCGCTTCCTGCAGAGGACTTGCATATTTTTTCATCTTTTTCCTCCTGGTTTCTTTCACTGAGAGTCAAAATTCCTCTGACACAATAAATTTTTATATCTATCACTGCCAGAGGAATTCTATTATTTTTTGTAACTGTTCAGAACAGCTGTTTTTAACCCATCAGATTCGGCAGTGTCATGGAGATCGCCGGGATAAAGGTGATCAGCAGCAGGCAGCATATCATGATAATAATAAAGGGTATAATGCCACTGACTACCGTCTCAAGAGGTTCATCGCCCACACGGGCGGCCACAAACAGATTGATGCCCAGCGGCGGAGTAATGAATCCGATCGCCAGAGCCACAACCATGATAATACCAAAGTGTACCGGGTCATATCCATACGCAGTCGCGATTGGCATCAGGATCGGCGCAAGAATCAGCATGGCCGGCGTCGTGTCCATGAAGCAGCCCACGAACAGCAGCAGCACCAGAATCAGCAGCATGATCACCACTCCGTTGTCGGAAACGGTGGAAATCGCATTCGCGATCGCGCTCGGCGCACCGGTAATACTCAGGATTTTTGCGAAAGCGGTAGCCGCACCCACGATCAGCATCGTCGTACCGGTCGTCGACACCGCGCTCTTCAGTGTCTTGATAAAGACCTTCATATCCATCTCTCTGTGAATGAAGACACCGCAGATGAACGCGTAAACACAGGCGACAGCGGCGGCCTCGGTCGGAGTAAAGATACCGGCATAAATGCCGCCCAGGATGATGATCGGATCAAGGATCGCAAACTTGCCATCCCAGAGAGCCTTGCCGGCTGCCTTCCAGGAGAATTTCCCGCCCTCCGTCTTCCAGCCGTTTTTCCGTCCAATGAAGTTGCAGTAAATCATCAGGCAGACACCGACCAGAATACCGGGAAGAAAGCCAGCCATGAACAGGCTTCCGACCGAGGTTCCGGTCGAGGTTCCGTAGAAAACCATCGGGATACTCGGCGGAATAATAACGCCGATACCGCCGGCACAGGCGATCGTCGCCAGGGTAAACTTTTTGTCATATCCTTCCTTCAACATGGTGGGGACGACCAGAGCGCCTACCGCTGCCACAGTAGCGGGGCCGGAGCCGGACACTGCCGCGAAGAACATGCAGAACGCAACAGCACACATCGCGAGGCCACCATAAAAACGTCCGAAGAATACGTTGCAGATATCAAGAACCCGGGTAGAGATACCTCCTCCACCCATCAGCTCACCTGCCAGTATAAACAGAGGAACCGCCAGGATCGGGAAGGAGTCGCAGCCCGTCACCATACTCTGCGCAACATAGGCAAGCGACTGCGAGCCGCCGGCCGCGTGGAGCATGAGAACTCCCACTACGGAGGATAAGCCAAGCGCAAAGCCCACCGGTACATTCAGGAACAGAGCGACCAGAAGCACCACGAATAATGTAATTGTCACCATATTCATTGTAATGGTCATCCTAAAGGCACCTCCTCTTCTTCCGTCTGCTGTGCAGTGTCAACGCCGCCGTTTTTCATTACTTTCACACGGTAAATGATTGTCTGAATCTGACGGATGAAAGTCAGCGCATAGCCCACAAAACAGGATAAATAGACAAACCAGTATGGGATAAACAGCGCCGGTGATTTCACTTTTATTTTCATATAATTCTGTACCACAAGGATCGCCGAATACGCCACCACAACCGAGAGTATCAGCACAATTACGTCCGCCAGAATCACCAAGTAAGGTCTTACCTTTTTCGGGAAAATGCTGAGAAACACGTCGATCTTCAGATGCTTCATCTGCTTTGCTCCATAACTGATGCCGATAAATACCATCCAGATAAAGATATATCGCGCCAGCTCCTCGGACTAGGAGAGCGAATTGTTAAACACATATCGCATGACCACCTGGATAAAGAGGACGACTGTAAAGGTAACCATCAGAACCATACAGATCGTACACTCCAGATTTTCATCCAGCCAATGTAATACCTTCTTCAAGGCCTCACTTCCTTTCTTTTCACGGAAACATTCTTATAAAAAGAGCCCTGCCTTACAGCAAGGCTCTTTTGGAATGCAAGTCCTTTAATTTTACGTGAACCGTCAGTCAAGGGTCACGCCGCAGACCTCCAGCAGCTGATCAAAGAGCTCCGGATCCGCCATGGCATCACGCACCTGATCGTACACGCCAGCCTCCTGGATCGCGGTCTGGAAATCAGCGATTACACTGTCATCAAGATAGACAACATCCACGCCCTCTTCCTCGAAGGTCGCCAGGATCTCTTCGTTCGTCTCGATATTGTGCTGTCTCTCCCACTCCACCATGTAATCCATGCAGTAGTCGAAGACTTCCTTCTGCGCATCTGTCATGGAGTTGTACTTATCCATGTTCATGTAAATGATCATCGGGGTGTACACGTGCTGCGTGATAACAAGATGATCCTGTACATCCATGAAGCTGTTGGAGCTGATAAGTCCAAGCGGGTTCTCCTGCGCATCGATCGTGCCCTGCTGCAGAGCGGTGAAGACCTCGGTGAAAGCCATCGGAGTCGGGTTGGTTCCAAGTGCCGACCATGCAGCCATCTGCAGGGTATTCTGCATCATGCGGATCTTCAGGCCACTCAGATCCTCCAGCGTGTTGACTTCTCTGCCGGCCACAGTCAGGTTACGGAAACCATTCTCACACCAGCCGACCAGCTTCATGTTGAGCTCTTCCGCATCCGCCTCGAGCGCATCGCCGATCTCACCGTCCATCACGTCGTATGCGGTCTGCTGATCCGTGATGATGTAATATGCATCAAACAGGGACAGGTTCGGCAGCATCGTCGTGACCGCCGCCGGGGACGTTACGCCCATATCGATATCACCCGTGCTGACGCTGGTGATAATGTTGAGGTCATCGCCCAGCTCATTGTTCGGATGCCAGTCGATCGTGATGGAGCCGCCCGAAAGCTCGTTGACCATGTTGGTGAACACTTCCTCTGCGTCATACATCGCAGTGAAGGAAGCACCGGAGAATACGATCGTGATCGCGGGATCTCCGCTCGCATCCGGAAGGTCTGCTTCGTCGCCCGCAGAAGCTGTGTCAGACGCCTCTTCCGCTTCTTCCGTCTCTTCTGCTGCTTCCTCTTCGGTCTCCTCAGCCTCTTCCTCCGTGGTCTCCGTCGTAGTGGAGCTGGAGCTGCTGCCGCATCCCGCGAGAAGTGTCGCCGCCATCGCCGTGCCTAACAGTAATGCAAGTAATCTCTTTTTCATTTACCTTTCCTCCTGAAATTTTGATTTTTATCTAAACTGATCAAAGCCGATCAGTTTATGATCTCATGAACTGCCCGCCGTTCACATCGACGGTCATACCGGTGCAGAACGCGGAGAGGTCACTGGCCAGGAAGTAGACCGCGTTCGCCACGTCCTCCGCCGTGCCGAGACGTCCCACCGCAATTCCATCGGCCGTATCGCCTCTTCCGGCTGTCATCTCCGTTGCGATCTGGCCCGGAGCCACATCATTCACACGGATGCCAAGCGGTCCGCAGTGTCTCGCCAGCGCCTTGGTCAGCGCCAGGATACCGCCCTTGGAAGCGGAGTAGTTCACACCCGCCATCCAGCCGCCCACCTGTCCGGCCTGGGAAGTGATATTGACAATCGAGCCCTTTCCATTCTTCTCCATATAAGGAACTACCTGCTGGCAACAGAAGAAGGTGCCTCTTAAGTTGATGTCGATCATCCTGTCCCATCTTTCCACGGTCATATCCGGAAGCCGGGTCGGATCAAGAATGCCCGCGCAATTGACCAGAATATCGATTCTGCCGGACTTCTCATCCACAGTCTTCAACATCTCCTTCACGGAATCCAGTTCCGCTACATTCAAAGGTACCGCATAAGCCTTTCCGCCGGCCGCTATGATATCGTCCGCGGTCTTCTGTGCGCCCTCGAGATTGATATCGGCCGCAACTACTTCCGCGCCGTACTCAGCCAGAACCTTGCAGCAGCCTCTGCCAATGCCGCTTCCGCCGCCCGTGATAATGGCCATCCTTCCTGTCAGATCTCCTCTCATAATTAACTATACCTCCTGAATTCTTATATTTGTAAACTGATCAATTAATGCATAATCAGTCCGCCTGTTACGTTAATCCCCTGTCCGGTCATGTTGTCCGCCAGCGGGGAGGACAGATAAAGCGCCATGTGCGCGATATCCTCCACGGTCTGTGGCCTGTGCAGAGGAATCTCACTGATCCGTCCCTCCCAGTAGGCGTCCACATCGTCACCGCGTTCTCTCATATCCTGCAGCATTTTCTCCCAGATATTGGTTCTCACAATGCCCGGGCAGACAGCGTTTACATTGATATTGTACGGAGCCGCCACCTTGGCAATGCCCTGGGTCAGTCCCAGTACCGCAAACTTTGAAGCCGCATAGGCCACGTTCGTCGGATACGCTTCTTTCCCGGACATGGAGGACATGTTTACAATCTTGCCCTCCCGGTTTGGAAGCATGGCCTTCAGTACCGTCTGATCTACCAGATAGGTGCCCTTTACATTGATATCCATAATGAAATCGTATTGTTCTTCCTGAAGATCCAGAAAGTCAACAGCCTTTGAAACGCCGGCGATATGCTGTAAGATGTCAATCCGGCCGAAGGCAGCAAGTACGTCTTCCACCATCGCACATACATCCGCCTTCACGGACACATTGCAGCGGGAAAAGCCGGTCTTTACCTTATACTGACTCCCCAGCCTCTTCGCCGTCTCCTCAGCTGCCCCCTCATCCAGGTCAGCGATCCAAACATCTGCGTCTGCCCTCGCAAGCATCTCCGCACAGGCCGCCCCGATTCCGGAAGCTCCACCCGTGACAATCGCATGTTTTCCCGCCAAACTGATCTCCAGGCTCATAAATTCCCTTCTCTGACCTCCTTTTTTTAAAGAGAAATTTTTAACAATGTTCCTCCGGCTGTCATTTCCGGGTTGTTGTGTTTTTATACAAATTGCCTTCTCTGTACCCCATGATAATAGGTTATTTTTCTAATTGTAATTGGTTTTTTTTCGACCAGCAAATCTTTATGTTATTTTAACGGTTATTTTTCTCCAGGTTTAAAAAAAGAGCAAAAATACACGATTTCCGTTCCGGCAGTTCTTTACCGGGAGAGAAAAGCATGTTAAGATATTCAGAGAAATTTACGGAGGAAAGATTGATTATGGAATACAACGCTCTTTTCATCGGTTCCAGCACAAAGGATATCATCATGCTGGTAGACGCGCCCCCGGAAAGCGACCAGCGCATCTCTGCCAGCCGGTATACAGTCAGCCTGGGCGGGGTTGCCAGCACTGCCGCAGCGGCCCATCAGAAGCTGGGCGGAAGCACCGCCATGATCACAATCGTCGGCAAAGACGAGACAGGGGAGTACATTGCAGCGGATCTGAACGCGCGGCATTACGCCTGGCTGCAGCTTCTTCATACAGACAAAGCTCCCTCTTCCATCAGCATGATCCAGGTGGAGCAGAATGGGAAACGCTGCATCACGCATTATGGCGGCTGCATAAAGGAGATGACCTTCGAGCGGCTGGACTTAAGCGCGCTTCCTCATTCCCGTTTCCTGCATCTGGGGGTGATGAACCCTGATCTCATGCTGCGCCTTGCCCGCTATTGTAAAGAAGAAACCAATGCCCTGCTCTCCATTGATGGCGGAAACATTTCAAAAGACCTGGCGGACGAGCTGCTCCCCTTTGCGGATATCTTCATTCCGGATCATAAAACCGCAATGAAAACACTGGGACTTGCGCCCCGGGAAGCCTGTTCTTATTATGTGGAACACGGAGCCGGTTTTGCCGCTGTAACCGCCGCTGAAAACGGCGTTGTCGCTTACGACGGAACGGACTGGTACCAGGCCCCCGCCATCCATGTCAATCTTCTGGATACCCTGGGTGCCGGCGACAATTTTCACGGCGCTTTCCTGTACGCCATGAGCCAGGACTGGGACATGAACCGCCGTCTGTTTTTTTCCAATATATTCGCCAGCCTCTCCTGCGAGGGACTGGGTGGCCGAAGCGCTGCGCCGTCACTTGAAACGGTGCTGAAAAAGATGGAAGAAATTCCATCAGGCAATTATGGGCGGATTGTCTAAATGGATTTTTAAAAACCTTGTTTAATTCTATTGACACCTTCATTTCTCAAGGTTACAATTCAAGTGAAAAGCAACAAAAAAAGCCAAAAACTCAGGCGCATTTTATGAAAAACAGGAGAAGGAGGTATTTTTATGGATCAATTTTTAACAAACAGGCGCAACCCGATTCTGTTTCCGGAGACGGCAGAGGATTTCGCGAATAATGTGAAAGCTCTCAAGGTGGAGCTGAAAACCCTGATCGCTGACAATCCCGCGGGCAGGGATTTTTATCTCGAAACTGCCGTTGGCGTAGCCATCGATCTTCGTTCTTACCTGGCCGAGTGGAAGCTGGTCGATCTGGTAAAGAAAGAGGACATCGAAGCCGCCTCCGACGAGCTGCTCGCCTTTGCAGAGGCTAGCGGCGCTGCGGAGGCTGTGGCGGAAGCCCGGAAGGAGATTGCATCCATCGCGGCGAGCGCCACGAAGAAAATGTGTGACATGACGAAGGCCGGCGAAGCCAATACTGTATGGGGACACGATTATGCGTCCGGACTGACGCACTCCCTCAGAAGAGGCGCGCGCTGGGTGACGAGCAATCCGTGTAAGATCCAGCTCTTCAAGAAAGATTTCCCGGAGTACTATCAGGAGCTTGTCGCTGAGATCAAACGTGAGAATGCCGGCGCGGATGCTTCCGTGATGGCTGCTCAGATGTTTACGAAGGTCTGCGCGATCAGCGCCAGAGCGCTCTATCCGATCTTCGAAGCGACGAATCATGAATATGGTTTTGTCTGCCTGCAGGTGGATCCGCGCGATATTAAAAATACAGAAGCAATGATCAACCAGGCGAAATTCTGGCGTGAAGCGATGAAGAAGGAACTCGGCGTTGAGGTTCCGAATATTGTGATCAAGCTCCCAGCCGTAGAGGCGGCGGTTCCCGCTGCGGAGGCGCTGCTTGCGGAGAACTTCAAGCTCTGCATGACGCTGAATTTCACCGTGACGCAGCATCTGAACTTTGCAAAGGTTCTCTGCAAGGGAAATCAGAGCGAATACCTGGTTCTGATGGCCGGACAGCTGGACGACCAGATCGCGAAGGAGCTGGAAAGCAAGGGTGTAGCGGACGCGAAGCTGATCGCACGTCATGGTTCAGAAGCCGTTATGCGGAAATCCTACAAACTCCTGAAAGAGGCCGGTTACACGAACCTTTCCATCATGACCGCAGCAGTGCGCGGACCGTGGCACATTCAGAATTCCATGGCTCCGGTGGACGGCGCTCCTGTGCTCATCACCACGGTGACCGGAAAGATCAACGAATTTGACGCGGATCCGACCCCGATCGCATCCGTCATGGATCAGCCTGTTGAGGAGAAATATCTGGATGTGCTGAAAACCAGCGATGTTTTCAACAAGGCAATCTGCACACCGGACGAAGGACTGCTCACCTTGGACAATCTGTATGATTATCCGCCGTTCGTCGCATTCTTCAACCAGTTTACCGCGGCTTATCAGGAAATTGAGGATGATTTTAAATGATTGCACAGCTGCCTTTCAGGAAAGAAAAGATAGAGCTACAGATCCCGGACCGGAATTATCTTGGAACACTGATGCCGAATGATGTCGGCGAAGGGCTGACAGGTGAGGAAGAAGTCATCCGCGGCCTTGAAAATCCGATTGGAACCGGGCGATTAAAGGATATTGTACATACAGGCCAGAAGGTCGTGATCGTTACAAGTGATATCACACGTCCCATGCCTTCCTACGCGGTTCTGCCCCATGTTCTGAAGGAGCTGAACGAGGGAGGCGTTCCTGATAAGGATATCACGGTAGTGTTTGCAGTTGGCAGCCATCGCTGCCACACAGAGGAAGAAAAGAAAAAACTGGTGGGCGAGGCCGTCTATGCGCGTGTCTCCTGCATCGACTCACATGGTGAATTTGTCCATATGGGGACGACAAGCCGCGGCACGCCGGTCGATATCTTCAAGACAGTGGCAGAGGCAGATATCCGCATCTGTCTGGGCAATATTGAATTTCACTACTTTGCGGGCTACAGCGGAGGCGCAAAGGCGATTATGCCCGGCGTCTCCACACGCGACGCGATTCAGTGCAACCACTCCCGCATGGTGCAGGAAGAGGCGCGGGCCGGCGCGATCGAGGGCAACCCCATCCGCGAGGATATCGATGAAGTCTGCGAGAAATTTGTCAAAGTTGACTTCATTGTGAATGTCGTTCTGGATGAAAAGAAGCGCATCCGGCGCTGCGTGGCCGGACATTTCATCAAAGCGCACCGCGAGGGCTGCCGCTTTCTCGATCAGCTGTACAAGGTACAGATTCCGAAGCGTGCAGACATCGTCATTGTGTCTGCCGGGGGCTATCCAAAGGATCTCAACCTTTACCAGGCACAGAAAGCGCTCGACAACTCCAAACACGCGGTGCGGGACGGCGGCTGTATCATCTGGATTGCTTCCGCCTACGAAGGTCTGGGTGAAGGTGTCTTCGAGAAATGGATGACCGGCCACGAGAAGGCTTCCGACATGATCGAGCATATCTCCCGCGACTTCCAGCTGGGCGGCCACAAGGCGGCTGCGATCACGATGGTTCTCGAGAAGGCCGAGATTATCCTGTACAGTGATCTGGACGCTGATTTTGTCCGGAGCATTCATCTGAAGCCCTGTGCCGACGCGCAGGCGGAGCTGGATGCGGCAATTGCAAGGTATGGGGAGGACGCCAGCGTGCTGGTGATGCCCTACGGCGGTTCCACCCTTCCCTGTCTCTGAAT
>JAJPZP010000115.1:0-6692 GCA_021204285.1 Lachnospiraceae bacterium
TTTTCCTCCGAAAAACGGCCAAAATAGAGTACGTAATGCTTTTTTACCGGCTCTTTCCATTCGACTCTATCTATAAAGTTGATCAGAACCGTTGTCTTTCTCCGAAGATCCGGATTGCTGTCCAATCGATCCTTCATGAACTGTGTGGGACAGATGACGGCATCAATTTCCCGGTATACTTTTTTCCGTTTCCAGAAATAGCCTTCCAGAGAGCCGATCAGGCTTTTCGCAAGGGAACCGTGGATGCATTTTCCTTTTACGCAATGAAAAAATGCACCATGGGTGCACCTTTCACAGTTTTCGTGGGTATGCGGGTTGTTCAGCATATGATCCGGACAGATCAGCTGATAGTCGTGAGCGGTAAATACGATCCGGGTTTTATGCCCGGATTCTTTTTCCCATTTCCGGATCTCCAGGATAATGGACGGTGTCAGCTGATAATTGAAATTGTTCAGATGGCAGACGTCCGGCCGGAAATCGTCCAGTACAAGCCTGATTTTTTCCCTGGCCTCTTTAGAGTAAACTGTCTTGATCGGGTAGGACAGTTTTGAAAGGCGGCTACCACCGTGGAAATCCATATCCGAAGTGTAGACGTTCACCGCATTTCCAACACAGCGCCCCTCGTGTTCCATGCCGAAATACTGCACTTCGTGCCCATGTTTTATCAGCACTTCGCCAAGTTTAAAAATATAAGTCTCTGATCCGCCATTAGGATACAGAAACTTGTTGATCATCAATATTTTCAATGCTATCTGTTCCCTTTATCAACATTTTGGTGT
Organism: Lachnospiraceae bacterium; assembly: GCA_021204285.1. Classification (GTDB taxonomy): domain Bacteria; phylum Bacillota; class Clostridia; order Lachnospirales; family Lachnospiraceae; genus Hominiventricola. The sequence goes on from JAJPZP010000115.1 coordinate 780, forward strand.
TCATACTTCCAATCGAATTCCCATGCATTATGCTCGTAACATGTTATTTTCCGGTTCTCAGCACCTGACTTTTAAGAATTCCAATATTCCACCAACCTGGCACCTTCCGCTCCCTGCGGCCAGAAAGATACAATCACCCTTCCGGAAGTACAAAGCATTCGCGCAGGACTCTGTTTCCAGCTTTCCCTCGCCTTCGATGCAGAGAAGAACCTGAAACGAGGTTTCCAATACGGAAAATGAAAAGCTCTTGCTGACCTGAATCTTTTCGGTCTCGAAGTATTCGCACCGGCACAGGATTTCCCGGGAGCAGCCCAGATAGTAGCGGATCAGTCTGGAGTGCCGCTCGATGCGGGGAGATGCTTTCCGGTTCATGACATCAAGGGCCTTGTCCAGATGAAGGGGACGCAGGTCGCCGTTTTTGTCCGTGCGATGATAGTCATAAACGCGGTATGTAACGTTTGAATTTTCCTGGATTTCCGCGAGAAGAACCCCCGCGCCAATTGCGTGAACCAGACCGGAGGGGATATAAAAGACGTTGCCTTTGCATACGGGCACCCGCTGGAGATGTTTTGCGAGATCGTTTCCTTTTACGGCCTCGCACAGCTGTTTCTCTGTGACGTCGTGGGCAAAACCAATCACCAGACTGGCTCCCGGAAGCGCGTCCAGCACATACCACATTTCCGTTTTCCCGTTCTGATTCTCGTGCTGCCTGGCATAGGCATCATCGGGATGAACCTGTATGGACAGATCGGATTTCGCGTCTATAAATTTAATCAGGATCGGCAGGCCATTTTCCTGTTTGCTTCCCAGATAATCCGGGTGCTGCTGTAATACTTCTGCCAGCGTTTTTCCCTGATGGACTCCATTCAGGATGGTGTTGGAGCCATCCGGATGGACGGAACATTCCCACGATTCGGCGAGGGGTGTCATATCAATGGCCTTGTGGAACTCGGTTTTCAGCCTGGTGCCGCCCCACAGATAGTCCTTGCCAACCGGCCTTAAGAGCATGGGCTCCATCCTACAATCCCTCTTTGGCCAGAGCCCCGGTGTCGCATACATTCTTGTCCCGCAGGGACAGTTCTTTTCCGATCTGTACTTCGATAAGGCTCAGGTTGGTTTCCGCTATGATCATGTGCTTGCATCCGGCGGCGATCGTGACGACATCGCCCGGGCGGACGATCTGCTCCATTCCGTCTACGATGGTCTTCCCTCTTCCGGATACAATGGTCCAGACCTCGTCCTTGTGTTCATGCCAGTGATAACTCATCTTATGGCCGGCCCGCAGCACATTTTTGATGGTCAGGGAACCCGGCTGCGCATCGATCACGGTGTAAGTGCCATATGATTTTTCCGCGAAGTGCACATCGGTGCTGATCGCTTCCACATAGGGCTTCATCTGTCCGCTACGTTCTTTATCCGAAACCAGTATGCCGTCTGTGCTCGCCGCAACGACCATATCTTTGCAGCCCATGATGAGAATGGGGATATCTAGCTCATTGACCGCGTTTACATTTTCACAGGTCTCGTCCAGCGTGACATTTCCTTTGCTCTTATCGGCCATTACCTCCGACATCATGTTCCAGCTGCCGACGTCTCTCCACTCGCCGGCATAGCGCAGGACCTGAATGCGCGTTTCCTTCTCCACAACGGCATAATCAAAGCTTATTTTCGTAAGCGTATCGTATTGGGAATAGAGGTCGCGATAGTCCGAAAAGTCCAGCATGGAGTGCGCCTTGTCCAGCATATAGCCGAGCCGGAACGCAAAAACGCCGGCGTTCCACAATGCGCCCTGTGAGATATATTGTTCCGCTTTCTCCCTGTCCGGTTTTTCCTTGAATTCCTTTACCGGGCTGACCGATTCCCGGCTCTCCGGTATGATGTAACCATATTTTTTGCTGGGCACGGTCGGCTCGATACCCACCAGGGTGAGATTTGCGGTCCCCTGATGTACCAGAGCCTCCAGCTTATTTACCGCTTCATAATAGCTGCCGTCCACATACGGGTCCACCGGACAGACAACGACACACTCGTTCTTGTCTACGCCTTTTTCGTCGTGAAGATAGGCGGCGGCCAGCGCAATGGCCGGGAACGTGTCCCGCCTGCAGGGCTCGACACAGATCGATACCGCATCGCCGAGCTGGTTGCGAATGGCGGAAACCTGCGTATGGGAAGTGGCAATTGTCACTTTGGCGTCCGGATTGGCCGACAGGATCTGGTGATAGACCCTGTGAACCATGGATTCGTAGTTCCCATCCTTGTCCTTGAACAGCTTGATGAACTGCTTGCTCCAGATATCGTTGGAAAGCGGCCACAGACGTTTTCCGCTGCCGCCTGAAAGCAAAATGATCTGCATTTGAATTTCCTTTATGATATTTTTTCACAAAAAATAAGAGCCGCTTTGGACTCTTACTTTTTATCTTTCATTCTGTTATTTTGATTCCCGTATCAGCGGTCTACACCCGCTCTATCACACAGCTGTGCCGCTTCGCGCCCGCGCCCTTCGCATCCTTATCATAATTGATCCCGACCAGCAACAGATTTCCTTTATAATCCTTCAATGCCCCGTCATAGAGATTGTCATGGATCTGCCGGATAGCGCTGTCGGCGCTTTGATTATATTTCAATTCCACGATCACGGCTGGTTTAGCGACGCCCTTTCGGGGAATAAATGCCAGATCAGCGAAACCTTTCCCCGTCGGCAGTTCCCGTACGATGTTGTAATATCGCTTTGCTGTATAATATGCGATCGTGATTGCGCAGCTCAGGGAAGCCTCATTATTATACTGCAATACAGAGGAGACCGATTCGTGAATTCGTTCTAATGAATCTGCCACCGCATCGGCATCGCCATTTAGCGTTGCGCGGAGCAGCTTCTCTGAATCTTCCATCGCTTTTCCGATCTCTCCCCACTCGTCTCCGCTGACGGCATCTTCAAAGGCTTCGGCGACTTCCAGGTTCGGGATATAGGCCTCCCGGTTCGCTGAGTCGTAGGCAAGATATCCCAGATGGATGAGGAGCGTCAGCACATCGTTTCTGTTATGGAAAGAGGTCAGATCGTTCTGGAAGGTGCTGATTTTCACGCTGATGCGGCCACCGCCCAGCATTTCCGTAATCGAAGCCTTCAGACCGTCAAAATCCATGTTGATATAGGATCGCAGGCTTTCAAATGTCTCTGTTTGTGTCCAGTAATTTCGTATCTCACCGTTCTGCAGCGCATGCATGATGGAATTGGGACTGTATACATGTTGAAGTTGATGAAACGAGTACCCGTCATACCAGGTGCGCAGCTCTTCGAAGTCCATCTGACTGTCAGCGCAAAGGCGTTGCACCTCAGCTTCCGTAAAGCCCACATATGCAGCAAGCCTTCCGGGATTTGTCATCGTATATTCCCGGAAATCAGTAAGCGCGGACTCCGTTCCGTATTTTTTAATCGGGAGGATACCAGTCATATAGGCAGCTGCGATCGTCTCATCTGTCGTCGTTCCGCCTTTGAAAAGGCCGCGAAGGAGCTGGACGTATTCTTTCTGCAGCGCCTGATCATTTTTAGCCTCTCGGAAAAGCGCGTCCCACTCGTCTATGATAACGATAAACTGCTTGCCGGTTTGCCGGGAAACCATGGACAACGCCCGGGGAAGTGAACTTTCTCCCTCTGGAATCAGATTTGCAAATTTGTCTTTCAGCTCAAGAATAACGCTGCTCTGGATATCCCTGACAATTTCATTCATATGATCCGTAGTGGAGATAAACCATGTGATATCCAGATAGATCACATCGTACTGATTCAGATGTTTTTCGAAGGACTCTTTGTGAGAAATCTCCAGTCCCTCGAAGAGGGCGCGGGAATCGCAGCTCTTATCATAATACGCGCACAACATTTTCGCCGCGAAAGATTTTCCAAAGCGGCGCGGGCGGCTGAAACAGGTTAGTTTAAGCGGTGTGTTGATCGTACTGTTCACATAATCAATCAGTCCCGTCTTGTCAACGTACACATCATTCCGAATTGTTTGAAATCCTCGATTTCCCGGATTCAGATAGATTCCCATCCGCCCTGGCCTCCTGTCACGAATTTTCTCCTATCATTATATCGTGACACCCTGCTTTTCTCAAGCCCATTCCCGGACTTTTCGCCTGCCGGAACGCGCTCTCAGCGTACGCTTCGCCACCCCGCCCGCCGGTTCCACCCGACGGCCGGATTTCTGCCAGCCATATGACCACCGTATCCGCTGCAGCGCGACGGCGCGACGACTGCAGGAACCGGCTTTTTTGCGGCGGGAACGGACAAAAAAAGGAAGCATTACGACTCCCGCTCTTTTTGACCACTTTTGGTTCGCTAAACCCGCCCTTTAGCGAACCGCTTCTACTACAGTATTCCCAGTGCTGTATGCGTTCAGTCTCATACAACGCATATATAATAACATCTTTTTTCGTGAGAGTCAATTTTTAGCGCACGATTTCTCCAGGAACTGCACATTAAAATTTTTTATCGCAATTTTTTCAAAAAAATGCTATATATATCGTTGCGGGGCTGCCTTTATTTGTATAAAATCACACTAAAGACTGCCATGAAGAGCAGTTAAAAAATACATAAGAGGGGAAATGGATATGAAGGAAAAAGATATTAAACTGAATGCGTATGTAAGAACTGTTACAATGGAATTCCGGCGTAAAAATCAGCTCACACAGGAGCAAATGGCGGAATGTCTGAATATCGCGCCCAGAAGTTATCAGGCTCAGGAAGAAGGACACTGTGGTTTCAGCGGACAGACGATCTGCAGACTGCTCGTCCTGTTGTCTGCGGAGGACCGCCTAGCCTTTGTGCATGGTATCGAAACCGGTGTATGGGATCAGAAATCCTGATCCCGGCGTGAACGCCGGTACTACTGTAGGAACAATCAAATCAAATAACAGACAGTCTCCGCCCGCCTCCCCGATCCAGTGTGGGAGGCGGAACGGAGATTTTCTGCTTGATTTATACTCTTTCAATCGTACAGCTGTGATGTTTGGCATCCACACCTCTCGCATTTTTATCGTAGTTAATTCCTACAAGAAGCAGATTCCCAAAATACTGCTTCAGATCGCCCTGATAGCGATTTTCATGAATCTGACGAATAGCGGAATCTGCATCTTTATCGCACTTGAGTTCAATAATCATCACAGGACTGTCAGCGCCTCTGCGCGGAAGAAACACAAGATCCGCAAATCCCTTTCCCTGGGGAAATTCCGGGACTATTTTATAAATCCTTCTTGCTGTATAATATGCAATCATAATCGCAGCGCTGAGTGAAGCCTCATTATTATATTGCAGCACAGAAGAATTCAGATTGTGTACCTTTTCCAGCGCTACAGCTACCGCCTCAGAATCGCCCCGGAGCGTTGCCTCCAGAAGGTCTTCCGACTCCTGAATCAATTCACCAATATCGCCCCAGTCGTCACTATCCACTGCGTCGCCAAAAGCATCAGCGACTTCCTGATTGGGGATCTCCACTTTATTTGTATCCGCGTGATAGCTCAGGTAACCCAGATGAATCAACAGCGTCAGAACATCGTCTTTCGTCTTGAAAGACGTCATGTCATTCTGGAAAGTATTAATCTTTATCCGGACTGCCTCCCCTCCCAGCATTCTGATAATATCTTTTTTCAGGCCTTTAAAATCCATACTGATGTATTGCTTCAAGGATTCATAAGTTTCGGAGCTTGTCCAGTAATTTCTCAGAACCCCTCTTTCAATTGCCTGCATTACAGAGTTAGGGCTGTATACAGAATCCATATTCTCAAACGAATATCCATCGTACCAGCATTTCATTTCATCAAAATCGCTTTGATATTTTTCACACAGATTTAAAACTTCCTGCTCCGTAAATCCAACATAAGGTGCGAGTGCATCCGGGGCAAGCATGGTAAAATCCTCAAAAT
>JAJPZP010000115.1:6702-12905 GCA_021204285.1 Lachnospiraceae bacterium
TACTTCTTGATCGGAAGGATGCCCGTCATGTAGGCGGCTGCGATCGTCTCGTCCGTTGCCGTGCCTCCCTTAAAAAGCCCGCGAAGAAGCTGGACATATTCTTTTTGCAATACGTGATTATTTTTCACCTCCCGAAAAAGCGCGTCCCATTCGTCGATGACGATAACAAATCGATTGCCTGTAGCATGACTGACTGAAAAGAGCGCGTCCGCCAGAACTTCTTCCCCTTCTTTGATAAGAGAAGGATATTGCTGTCTTAATTCGCGAATCACCTGTATCTGTATATCACGCACAAGCCCGCTAATTTCAGAGGCGGTTGAAATAAATCTTGTGATATCCAGATAGATCACGTCATATCGGTTCAGGTACTTTTCAAAAGACGCTTTTCCGGAAATCTCCAAACCTTCGAAAAGCGCGCGCGCATCGCAGCTCTTATCATAATACGCGCACAGCATCTTGGCCGCAAAGGATTTCCCGAAACGTCGGGGTCGACTGAAACAGGTCAGTTTGCGAGGCGTATCAATCGTCCTGTTCACATAGTCAATCAGCCCCGTCTTATCAACATAAATCCCGTTTATAATTGTCTGAAATCCTTTGCACCCGGGATTTAAATAGATTCCCACGTTAAAGACCTCCCTTCGCTCTGCGGTATAAAACAGTCTTCTTTTTTATCATAACACAGGGCTGGTCAATTATCCACGATCGTTTTACGCACGATCTCCAGGCCCACAGTCGCATCGATCACCTGCCCGAACATCTCCACCTGGATCTTTGCAGTCCTCTTGTGGCGGTCAATTTTCCGGATACAGCCTTCCTTCCCGGCCAGGGGGCCCGAGGTGATCGTCACCTTGTCATTTTCAATGAAGCCCACCGACATACCGACCAGCTGCTCCTCCCCGCCAAAACCGCGGAGAAATTCGACTTCCCCTTCACTCAGCGGTATAAAACAGTCCTTATCCCCAAGAATCTTTGTCAGGGTCTTTACCTTCTTAAGCTCCAGATACAGGCTGTCGACCTGCCCCGTGATCACAAAAACATATCCCGGGAACAACAGCTTTTTCTGCTTGTGCCATTCTCCGGCATATTTCCGCATATTTTCATAGTAATAGACGAAGCATTTCTGAAGCAGCTCCTTCGAAATCTGTCTGCGGAGCATTTCCATGGTATCCTCCTCCGTCCCGGAGATTACCTGTATGACGTACCACAGCCCGTCCTGCTCCTTTTCGTCCCGTAAATCCAGCATTTCGCTCCATCCCCTCATACTTTCTTTTTATCATAGCACAAGGAAAATGAATTATCCACCGCCGTTTTATCGCCGTCAGATTCGTGGTCAGCGCCAGAGTCCGATTTTTAAAGAAAATACAGGGGCTTCGGGCTCGCTGGCCAAACAGAATCGGCGATAAATAAGGGGTCAAAAAAGTGGTCAGCTTCACAGGAAAGCCTGGAAATACGGGATTTTTTCACAATATTCGTCAAAGGGCGGGGTTTGCGAACCGGAAAAGTGGTCAAAAAGCCGTTCCCTGCAGACGTCGCACTGTCGCGCTGCCGGAGCTTCGGTGGTCATAAGGCAGACAGGAATTCGGCCGCGGGGCAGACGCCCGGCGGCCGGAATGGCGAAGCTTACTCCTTTTCCTAGTCGACGGCCCGGCTGTCTGTCTGCGGCGAAAACTTTGCCGCCAAGATGCTTTGCGCATACTACGATAAAAGCTGCGACTCATCTGCGCTCTTCGATGGTCTGGAAATAAGCCGGAAAAAATCGTTTCATGAATATCTCAACAAATATGATGTTCTTTATCTGGACATCACCTGGTTTATATCCCGTTCAGGAACCAAAGGCGGGAATGTAGTTCTCGATTTGCAGGCCGCTGTCATTGATGAATTAAGAAAGACTTTCAGGGATTGTGTCAGTGGAAAAGAGACTTATCTTCCGGATGCTCTTCTGGCGATCAGTCAGGAAACCGGCCGTCAGTTCATCATCATCATCGACGAGTGGGACGCTCTCTTCCGGGAAGCCAAAAATGACAAATCCCTTCAAAAGGAATACGTCCAGCTCCTCCGCGGTCTTTTCAAGGGCGGGACAACAACGGATGAAACAATCGCCGCCGCTTACATGACGGGCATCCTTCCGATCAAAAAATACGGGACAGAATCCGCGTTGACAGATTTCCGTGAATTTACGATGACCAATCCCGGGCAGTTGACCGAGTATGTCGGCTTCACAGAGAAGGAAGTAAAACGCCTGTGTGATCAGTATCAGATGGACTTCGAAGAGCTGCATATATGGTACGACGGTTATTCCTTTCATCGCCTTCAGCACGTGTATAGTCCCAATTCCGTCATGCATGCGCTGCAGAACGGCGAAATCCAGAATTACTGGACACAGACGGAGACCTTTGAAAGTCTGCGCTCCTACATCAGCATGGATTTCGACGGACTGAAGGCCGCGATTACTGAAATGTTGGGCGGTGGTCATATCGGCGTCAGGATCAGCACCTTTCAGAATGATCTGACTTCCTTTGAGAGCCGAAATGATGTGCTGACACTCCTCATCCATCTGTGTTATCTGGCCTATGATTCGCAGAACCTTGAAACATACATCCCAAATCTGGAGATCTCTGAGGCCTTTGAGGCCGCGGTTAGCGGGGAGAAATGGGAAACCATCGGAGAGGCTTTCTCCGACTCCGAAAAGCTGCTCCGCACAACCCTGAACGAGGACGCCGACGCGGTGGCCGAATCACTGGAGCTGGTCCACGAATCCGTCTCCTCTATACTGCAATATCATAATGAAGCATCCCTTAGCTGTGCGGTCGAGCACATATAGGAAGCGGAAATAGAATAGAGTAACGAAATGAGAGCCGTAACGGGCTCTTATTTTTGTGCGCAAAAATAAAATGAGAACAAAAAATAATCATTCTCTTAAAATCGCAATGCTTGGACACAAGACCGTCCCTGCCAGAGATTCCAGCAGAGGCGGCATTGAGGTCGTCGTAGAAGAGCTGGCGGCAAGGCTGGTCGCGCTGGGAAATGAAGTGACCTGCTATAATCGGACGGGCTGCGACAATGGTGGTCTAAAAGAATACAAGGGCATAAAGCTGAAGTCCGTATTTACCATAAAGCGCAGGGGGCTGGCCGCCATGACAAGCAGCTTCTTCGCCACCATCCGGGCCTCTTTCAGCAGCTATGACGTGATCCATTTTCATGCAGAAGGACCATGCTTCTGGATGTGGATACCGGCGCTCCTGGGAAAACGATGCGTGGCAACCATACACGGCATCGACCATCAGCGGGAAAAATGGTCCGGCGGGCCTGGCACCAGATTTATAAAATCCGGAGAAAAAATGGCGGTAAAGCACGCTTCGGAAATCATTGTCCTGAGCCACGGCGTGCAGGATTATTTTCAGGAAACCTATCATCGGAAAACCGTATTCATCCCAAATGGAGTGAGCAGACCGGAAAGAAAAGAAGCAAAAGAAATTACAGAAAAATTTGGCCTAAAGAAAGACAGCTACATTCTGTTTCTCGGACGCATTGTTCCGGAAAAGGGTCTGCGCTGCCTGCTCGATGCCTGCAAAGGACTCAGGACTGATAAACGCCTGGTCATCGCCGGCGGCGCATCCGACACGGATGACTTTATGTCGGAACTGCGCCGGAAAGCATCGAACGACGACCGCATTCTGTTCACAGGTTTTGTGAATGGCCGCCTGCGCGAGGAACTGTACAGCAACGCTTACATCTACACGCTCCCATCCGATCTGGAAGGCATGCCTCTGAGTCTGCTCGAAGCCATGAGTTACGGAAACTGCTGCGTGGTCAGCGATATCGCCGAGTGCGCGGAGGTCGTCGAGGACAAGGCCGTCGTATTTCACAAAGGGGATGCGGCGGAGCTGCGGGAAAAGTTACAGGAGCTCTGCGATGATATCGCCCTGATGGAGAATTATAAGAAAAACGCCGCGGATTTCATCTGTGGGAAATATAGCTGGGATGAGGTAGCGGAGAAAACGCTGAGACTGTATGGCGGAGAGAAGTGTGCCCCTGAAATCGATTCAAGTGGATCCGTTCTGGAGAGAAGACATCATGAAGATTTTACTTATCAATAAATTTCATTATATGCGTGGTGGCTCTGAGACTTATTATTTTGCACTTGCGGAAGCTCTGCAAGCCAAAGGACACACAGTAATATTTTTTTCCATGGAAGATGAAAAAAATCTCCCTTGCGAGCAGGCAAAATACTTTGTTTCCAATGTTAATTACAACAAGGATATGCGACTGGGGGAAAAAATATCCAAAACCTTTAAACTTATTTACTCATTTGAAGCTAAGCATAATATTGAAAAACTGATTGCCGAGGAAAAACCTGATATAGCTCATATCGGATTACTTCACCGTCAACTTACATTTTCTGTAGTAGATGCATTAAAGCGGAACAACATACCAGTTGTAATGACTATGCATGATCTCATATTCACTTGTCCGAATTATACAATGTTGTCACATGGCGTCGTCTGTGAAAAATGCGTCGGCAGAAGTACGCTTCCTTGTATAAAAAATAAATGTGTAAAAGAATCATATCCCAAAAGCATTTTAGCCTCATTGGAAGCTGGTTTTCTTAAAATGGGAAATTTTTATGACAAAATTGATTTGTATATTACGGAATGCAAATTCTATGAGTCCATTATGAGAAGATCTCATGTCACCAAATCCAGAGTTATCACCATGAGCAACTTCCTTCCCATGGATCAAAGATATGTTTTTTCGAAAAATTATGAGAATTATATTCTCTATTTTGGACGGTTTTCTCAGGAAAAGGGAATTCTTACTCTTCTGAAAGCACATAAACATCTTAAATGCAAATATAAACTAATGATCGTAGGAGCCGGTCCAATAGAATCTGATCTTAAACAGTATGTCAGCACAAATAATTTAAACAATATCGCCTTTCCAGGTGCAATTTATGGCACAAAGATGGATGAAATTATCGATCACGCGAGAACAGTTATTATCCCATCCGAGTGGAACGAAAATTGTCCTTATGCCCTTCTGCAATCTATCGCCAGAGGGAAGGTGGTTATTGCAAGCAGAATCGGTGGATTACCGGAATTAATAGAGGACAGGAAAACCGGCTTCCTATTTGAAGCAGGTGATGCTGATGATTTAGCAAGACAAATTGATACTGTGATGAATATGGATAAGAACACTTATGAATCCCTTTCCGAATTCATTGCCAGACGGGCTGAAGAAAATCATCATTGGGAAAATTATATCGAAGCCTTACTTGATGAATATGAGTCACTTATAGAAAAGCAACGGTCACACACATAGTTGCATTGAAATTCTCTTCGGAGCAAAATACATGAATATTATCATTCTAGGAGCAGCCGGGTTTATTGGAACAAATCTCTCCCTGGCTCTCGCAACAAATCCTGTAAATGAACTGACACTTGTAGACACAAATAAATCCTATTTTTCAGATATTGCAGACAAACATCTGAAAAATGTCAAAATTGTCGAAACCAACTTTACAGAATCAACAAATTTTGATGAGTTATTAAAAGGAAACGATGTCGTATATCATCTTATAAGCACAACCGCTCCAACAACATCAAATCAACAAATAGCGAAGGAATTAAACGCAAATGTTGTGATGACTTCTATCATGCTGGACTCCTGTATACGACAAAAGATTAAAAAGATTGTCTTTCTATCATCCGGCGGAACCGTATATGGAAGAAACGTCACCTGTCCAATCAATGAGACTGACTGTACAAACCCAATAAGTTCTTATGGCATCCAAAAGCTTACCATCGAAAAACTACTGTATTTATACAACTACATGTATGGACTGGATTACAGGATAATTCGTCTGGCCAATCCATATGGTCCATATCAACGGCCAAACGGCATATTGGGCGCAGTTACCACATTTACTTATAAAGCAATCAATGAAGAAATCATTTCGGTATATGGAGATGGTTCAGTTGTAAGAGATTTTATTTATATTGATGACGCAATCAAAGCCATTTTAAACATAGTGAACGGCGAAAATGAATATAAACTCTACAATGTGGGATGTGGCTATGGAACGAGTATTAAAAAACTACTGTCGATCATCGAAGAAGTATTGTGCAAAAAACTGAAGATTGAATATCGCACCGGCAGACCTGTCGATGTGCCCGTGAATTTTCTGGATATATCAAGATATGAAA
>JAJPZP010000193.1:0-1296 GCA_021204285.1 Lachnospiraceae bacterium
ATGATTTTTACCTGGAATGGAAGCAGGCTTCATCTCGGCTGCGTTGTGGCGCTGTTCGCTGCAGTGGTTTTCTGGTTCATCCTTTTTCGATCGCCGATGGGACATGATATCCGGGTGCTGGGAGAAAACCCTGTGGCGGCAACCCATAATGGAGTAAACGTTGTCCGCACAAAGCTTCTGGTCCTGGTGATTGCGGGAGGACTTGCCGGCCTGGGCGGCGCATGTGAAATTCTGGGAGCCCAGTATCGTCTGCGTTCCGGATTCCTCTCGAATTATGGATTTGAGTCTCTGGCAGTGGCGATGCTTGCCGGAAAAAATCCGCTGGCCGTTATTGTCGCGGGAATTTTGTTCGGCGGCCTGAAGACGGGACGGAGCTCAATGGCCCGCGCGGTGGATCTTCCGACAAGCTTCAGTATGGTGCTCTCCGGTGTAATCATTTTCTTTGTGGCGATCAGTCCGGCTCTTATGGTCATTCCGCGCAAGCTCGCCATGCGTGATATGCGCGGAAGAAAAACCCCCGGGAATGAGACGGAAGATGAGAAAGGAGGCGAGGAGTAATGTCTGATTTTCTTTCCATTTTCACACTGGATTTTCTGTATGCCGCGATTCGGCTTGCTGCTCCGATTCTGCTCGCTGCGATTGGTGAGTTGATGTTGGAGAAAGGCGGCATCTTTAATCTTGGCATCGAGGGTGGCATGTTAATGGGTGGATTTTTCGGTGTCCTTGGCTCTTATTATACAGAGAATGTATGGGGTGGATTCCTCTTTGCGCTTCTGATTGGAGCAGTGCTGGGTTTGTTATTTGGCTGGGCTGTAATTTCTCTGCATGCTCACCAGGCAGTAGTGGGAACCGGCCTCAATATTTTCGCGACTGGTCTGACTGCCTTGTTGTCCAGAACCATATGGGGTGAATCCGCTGTGATTGAGGTGGACGCATTTGAACGTCTCCGGTTTCCGCTGCTCAGTGATCTGCCCGGGATCGGTCATCTGCTGTTCGATCATACGCCCTTGATTTATGTGGCGTTTCTGTCTGTGCCGATCGCATGGTTCATCCTGTACAGAACGTCATGGGGGCTGAAAATCCGCGCTATTGGAGAATATCCAAAGGCGGCAGATACCATGGGAATTCATGTGATCCGCTATAAATATCTGATGAGTATGGTCGGCTGGATGTGCGCGGCGGCATCCGGAACCATTCTGACACTTGGATTTTCCAATATGTGGACGGACGGAATCGCTTCGAGCAGGGGTTATTATGCGATTGCCTGTGTGATTCTGGGTCAGTGGTCTCCGGCCG
>JAJPZP010000193.1:1306-8799 GCA_021204285.1 Lachnospiraceae bacterium
GATGGGAGGCGCGCTTTTGTTCGGCGCGGGAAGCGCCCTGCAGATGCGTCTTCAGGCAATCGGAAGTTCCATCCCGACAGATCTGCTGCTGGTGATTCCCATGGCGCTTGCGCTGCTGGTTGTTTTGTTTTCGAAGGGCACGACATCGGCTCGCCCAACGGGTCTTTCCAAACCATATATTAAATAGAACAGCAGTCGAAAAAATTGTTTATTTTGCCCAGAAATTCATGTGGATATTGACTTTTAAAGCAAAATATTGTTAAATATTGATAGCGAATCTTGTGATCGGGGGGAGATAGGACTGCGGGGACAGGACTATCTCCTTGTTTTATGTAAAAAGTAGATACGGAGGAAGGAAAGCTATGGATTTACTACTGAAAAATGCGGTCATCGTCACGGTGAACAAGGAGCGTGAGATCATCTACGACGGTGCGATGGCGGTTGACGGCGGCAGAATTGTGGCAGTGGGAAAGACACAGGACGTGCTGGCACAGCATCCGCAGGCGGATCGGGTGATGGATCTTGACGGGAAGGTGCTTTTCCCGGGATTTATCAATACCCATAACCACCTGTTCCAGACGCTGCTCAAGGGTCTTGGTGATGATATGGTTTTAAGCGACTGGCTGCGCACCATGACTTTCCCGGCTGCGCAGTATCTGGAACCGGAGGACTGTTATTATGGCGCGATGCTTGGCTGCATGGAGGGAATCCACAGCGGCATGACGACGCAGCTCGATTATATGTATCCGCACGCGCGCGAGGGTTTAAGCGACGGGGTGATCAAGGCATATCAGGAGCTTGGAATTCGCGGGATTTTCGGTCGCGGCTGCATGGACGAGGGGCTGGATTTCGGCGTTTGTCCGGCGATCACGCAGCAGCCGGAGCAGGTGGAGAAGGATCTGGTCCGTATCTTTGATACGTATCACAATACGGAGAATGGGCGCATCAAGGTGTGGGTCGCGCCTGCCGCGCTCTGGTCGAATTCCGAGAAGATGCTGCGGATGCTCTGGGAGATTACGAACAGCTACAAGAGCGGCTTTACGGTTCACGTGTCGGAGACGCCCTTTGACCGGATGGCGACGAAGGCGCTGCACGGCTGTGAGGGGACGGACTGCCTGGAGAAGCTGGGAATTCTCGGGGACAATGTGCTGATGGTGCACTGTGTCTACCTGACAGAGAAGGACATTCGCCGTTCGAAATACTATGATCTGAAGGTCTCCTACAATCCGGTCAGCAATATGTATCTTTCTTCCGGCGTTGCGCCGATCCCGCAGCTTCTGAATGCGGGCGTCACCTGCGGTCTCGGGGTGGACGGCGCTGCGAGTAATAATGGCCAGGACATGGTCGAACTCATGAAGACGGCGTCCCTGCTGCAGAAGGTACATACTCTGGATCCGACGATTATTACGGCAGAGAAGGTGCTCGAGATGGCGACGATCGACGGTGCGCGCGCGGTCGGACTGGAGGATGAGATCGGCTCGCTGGAGACGGGAAAGAAAGCAGACTTTGTAGTCTTCAATCCATATCTCAGCCCGAAGGCAATTCCGATGCACAATCCGGTGTCCACGCTTGTTTATTCTTCCACGATGCAGAATATTGAGAGCGTTGCGGTTGATGGGCGTTTTGTGATGGAGGACGGCGTGCTCACAACGGTTTCTGACGAGAAGAAGCTGCTTCGCGAGGCGCAGAAGACGGCGGAGAGCCTGTGTGAGCGTGGAAAGATCACAACCCGCTGGGATGGGCACAAGTGGAGGAGCATCGCCTTCTGACGGAATTCTGAGGCTGGAAAGGAAAGAACGGACGATGGAACGGATTCAATTTCGGCTCAACGGGAAAGCCTGCGAGCTGGAGGTGGAGAAAAACTGGACGCTTTTGCACATCCTCCGGGATATTTATCATCTGACCGGTACCAAATGCGGCTGTGCAACCGGAGACTGCGGGACCTGCACAGTGGTGATGAACGGAGAGGCGGTCCGCTCCTGCCTGATCAATTTCAAAAAGCTGAACGGCAGCGATGTCCTGACGATTGAGGGTTTAAGCGATGGGGAGAGACTGCATCCGATCCAGCAGGCTTTTGTGGAGGCGGGAGCGGTGCAGTGCGGTTTCTGTACACCGGGGATGATTATGGCTGCGAAGGCGCTGCTTGATCACAATCCGGATCCGACGGAGGAGGAAGTCCGTCTCGCGCTGGAGCATAATCTGTGCCGCTGCACCGGATATGAGCAGATCGTGGAGGCGGTTTTGCTGGCGGCAGAAAGACTGCGGGGTGCAAAGTGATGGAAAAGGAATTTCGCGTGCTTGGAAAAGCGCGCCCGAATCACGACGCGGTGCTGAAGGCGACCGGGCGGAAAATCTATGTGGACGACATGTACCTTCCGGGAATGCTGTATGCGAAGGTGCTGTTCAGCCCTGAAGCGCATGCCAGGATAAAAAAGATCGATACGTCGAAGGCGGAGGCGCTGCCGGGCGTGCGTGCTGTGGCCTGTTATAAGAACGTGCCGCAGGTACGTTACAACAGCGCAGTGCGTTATATTGAGCATGAGATACCGGATACGGAGCGCATTTTTGATGATACGGTCCGTTTTGTCGGGGATCGGGTCGCAGCGGTCGCGGCGGATACACCGGAGATTGCCGAGGCGGCGGTGAAGCTGATCGAGGTGGAGTATGAACCGCTCCCAGTGCTGCTCGACGTCGAGGAGGCGGCCAGAGAGGATGCGTATCCGATCTACGAGGGTGGGAATATCGTGGGCGAGAGCTATGTGAATGCCGGTGATGTGGAGAAGGGTTTTGCGGAGTCCGACTATATTTTCGAGGATCGTTATGAGACGCAGGCGATTCATCATGCGGCGATGGAGCCGCATGTGGCGATTGCGGACTGGAATTTTGAGGATAAGCTGACGATCTACTCTCCCTGCCAGAACACGTTCGGTTTTCGTGTCATTCTTGGACGTATTTTCGGGCTTCCCTATAGCCGCATCCGCATGGTGGCTCCGGCGATCGGCGGTGGTTTTGGCGGAAAACTGGAGATGACGGTCGAACCGGTGGCCGCGGTGCTCTCGAAGATGACGAGATGCCCGGTAAAGATCCGCTATACGAGGAAGGAATGTATGCTGTCGACGCGGGTTCGTCATCCGTCTGTCTCCTATGTGAAGACAGGAGTCATGAAGGACGGGACGGTGAAGGCAGTCGAATTTCGCATGTTTACAAATACCGGAGCCTACGCTTCGAGTGCGATGAACGTGAGCGGCGCGATGTCTCACAAGGTATTCAGTATGTATAAGATACCGAACATGCGCTTCTGCAATCACCCGGTCTATACGAATACAGCGATTTCCGGAGCCATGCGCGGTTATGGTTCCCCACAGGCATATTTTGGCATGGAGCGGCAGTTTAATAAGATTGCGCGCGCGCTTGGCATGGATCCGCTGGAATTCCGGATGAAAAACCTTGTTGATCCGGACAGCTGTGAACCGGTTTTCCATAATCCGATCGGAAACCCGAGGGTGAAGGAGTGTCTTGAAAGAGCCGGAGAACTGATTCACTATGAGGAGGCTCTTGCGGAGCAGGAGGCTACAAAGAATGACAGACTTCGCATCGGCGTCGGTGTGGCGGTTGGCCTGCATGGCAACAACTGTTTTGGCGCGCACCGCGATGTGACGACGATGATGCTGAAGATGAATGAAGATGGCAGCTGTATCCTGTACTCCGGCGCCCATGATATGGGAAACGACAACGTCGGGCTGCAGATGGAGATGGTCTCGGAGGTCCTGGGAATCAGTCTGGACCGCATTGATCTGGTGCAGGCGGATACGGACGCTTGTCTCTGGAACCTCGGCGATTACGCGAGCCGCGGAACCTTTGTCGAGGGCAAGGCGACGCTGCAGGCGGCGGAGGAGATGAAGAAGCTGCTCCAGGAGGAAGCATCGAAGGTTCTTAAGGTGCCGCCGGAGGAGATCGAGTTTGCTGACAATGCCGCTCTGTGGAGTAAGGATCCAGATACACGGGCTTCCCTGGCGGAAGTGATGCTGCACTGTCAGAGAGACAGTGGCAGGGAGCTCTGCTGCAGCGCGACTTATGCGGCCCGGAGAGGAGCGTGTTCCTACGGGGCGCACATCGCGAAGGTGCAGGTGGACATGGAGAGCGGCGCGGTGAAGCTGCTCGACTATGCTGCGGTTCACGATGTGGGACGGGTGCTGAACCCGTTGACGCTGAAAGGGCAGCTGGCCGGAGGCGTTCACATGGGACTGGGATATGCCGTATGTGAGGAGCTCTGCTACGATGAGAAGGGAAAGCCGCTCAATCTGTCGTTGAAGAAATATCATGTACTCAGGGCGAGTGAGATGCCGCGACTCCATCTGGACTTCGTCGGCGGCGGAGAAGGCGAGCCTGACGGGCCCTATGGGGCGAAGAGTATGGGTGAGAGCCCGGTCGTGCTGGTGGCGCCGGCCGTGGTCAATGCGATCATGAACGCGATCGGATACAGCTTGAACCGGATACCGGCCACGCCGGAGCGTGTGCGCGCGGCAATCGCCGGACAGAAAGGAGAATAAGATGGCAAAGATATTGGGAATCAGCGGGAGCCCCCGCAAAAAATCCTGCTACACGGCACTGGAGGCGGCGCTTGATGCGGCCAGGGCGCAGGGGGATATTGAGACGGAGCTTGTCTCGCTGCGTGCAAAGGCGATCACGCCCTGCATGCACTGCAACAAATGTCTGCGCGATGAGTCTGATCGCTGCACTGTCTATCACGATGATATGGACGAGCTCTATGACAAATTTTACGGTGCGGACGGCATTCTCATTGCCTGCCCGGTCTATGACATGAATATCACGCCCCAGCTTGCGGCGTTTTTCAGCCGATTCCGTTCAGCGTGGAGACTCAGCGGTGAAAAACCGTATTTCTTCGCAAAGAAGGTCGGAGCGGCCATGAGCGTGGGCGGAACGAGGAATGGCGGACAGGAAGCTGTGATTCACTGCATCACGAATTTTTACAGCACGCATGGAATTACGATCTGCAGCGGGGGAGGCTCGATCTACGCGGGTGCATCGCTCTGGAACCCGGGTGATGGTTCCGGGACGATGGACGATCCCTTTGGAATGGAGAATGCGCGGGCACTCGGTGAAAAGCTCGCGGTTCTGACAAAGATTATGAAAAACGCAGAGATCTGATGCCGGACACATCGGATACCCGGGATACCGTTTCGATCCCGGATTGCGCTTTTGATAATAGAGTAACAGCAGTTCATGAATTTTTCTGCGGTCACGGGAAAGCGGAGAGGATGGGGTGAAAAAGTCTTTCCCGGAGAAAAAACAAAATTCAGAATGCCCGTCCGCTTGACGGCAGCGTACGGACGAAGGGGATAAAGAAATGAAAATGACATATGGAATCAATGACAAGGTACCTGTAGGGAAAGCGATTCCGCTTGCAATTCAGCATGTATTCACGATCTTCACGGGAACGATCATCGGAAGCACCCTGCTGGCGGAGGGAGCCGGACTTGACATCAATGATACGGCGCTCATTATCCAGTGCGGCATGCTGGTCTGTTGTATCGCAAGTATGATTCAGTCCTTCGGAATTCGCATCGGCAAGTTTGAGATTGGCTCGCGGCTTCCGATCATCACAGCCGGCAGCTATACGCTGATCACGCCGCTTGTCATGTTCGCGACGGATGAGAACATCGGCCTGGCCGGCGCCTTTGGCGCGGCAATCGGAGGCAGTGTGGTGCTGTTCATCTTCGGACCGATCATTATCAAGTATCTGCATCGGTATTTCACTCCGGTTGTGACCGGTATGGTTGTTTTGTCAGTCGGACTCAGTCTGGTGACTACGGCGGTGGAGAAAATGGTCGACTATGCGCCGGACAGCCCGGACGTCTGGAAAGTTTTCGGGATCGCAATTTTCTGCGCAGTGCTGGCGATTGCGATCGACATGTTTGCGAAGGGCTTCCTTCAGTCCCTGTCGATCCTGCTTTCCATGATCATCGGTTATATTCTCTGCATCGCGCTTGGACTGGTGGATTTTTCGAGTATGTCCTCCGCGGCCTGGGTGTCTGTGCCGACGCCGATGAAGTGGGGGCTTTCCTTCAATGTCGGGGCGATCGTGACCGTTTTGATCGTACATATAGCGACGCTGATGGAAAATATCGGTGATACCACGAGTATTGTCAGCAACGCGGAGGATCGGATCCCGACGCAGAAGGAGCTGATGTCAACGATTCGCGGTGACGCGCTCGGCAGCATCATTGCCGGATTCTTCAATGGACTTCCGGTCTGTTCTGCAACGCAGAATGCGGGCGTTCTTGCGATGAGCGGATGCGCGAGCCGCTGGGTGACGGGTCTTGGCGCGATTATTTTCGGCGTCCTTGCTTTCTTCCCGAAGCTGGCGCAGATTCTCGCATTGATTCCGAATCCGGTGCTGGGCGGTGTGCTGCTGGTCGCTTTCGGCGTGATTATCTCCAGCGGCATCCGTGTCATTTCCATGGGGAAACTTACCAAGCGGAGCCTTACGATCATAGGTTTCGCGATTGCCGTCGGGATCGGCGGACAGTACGCGCAGGATTATCTCACCTTTATTCCGACGACTGTGCTGGCGGTCTGCACCGGTATTTCCGGCAGCGCTATCACCGCGTTGATTCTGAACATTATCCTTCCGAAGAGTGAGGAAGATAAAGAGTACGATAAAGAATTTCAGAAGTCGATCGGAATGGACGTCTGATCACCCCGTATCCTCCGGCGCTTCCTGTAGAAAGGCGGAAAATATCAATGGAACAGATGGTATTGGAAATCAATCAGACAGAATATGCATTTCTGGCAGAGCCAAAATGGACGCTTCTGTATGTGCTGCGGGAGGTGCTGGATCTCACAGGGACAAAATGCGGCTGCGGCACCGGGGACTGCGGTGCCTGCCGCGTTATCATGGATGGAAAAGCCGTGAATTCCTGCATGGTTCAGGTGAGAAATGCGGTGGGATGCCGGATCGAGACGATCGAAGGGCTGGCTCGTGGAACGAAGCTTCATCCGATTCAGCAGGCCTTTATTGAGTGCGGCGCGGTGCAGTGCGGCTTCTGCACGCCCGGCATGATTATGTCGGCCAAAGCGCTGCTCGATGTGAATCCGGAACCGGACGAGACGGAGATCCGGCAGGCGATCGCCGGAAATCTGTGCCGCTGCACCGGTTATGTGAAAATCGTGGAGGCGATACAGCTTGCCGCCAGGCGAATGAGAGAGGGGGATGCCTGAAAATGCCGGAGTCCGCAGTGACAAGTGAAAAAATAAAGAACGGCGTAGTGGGCAGCACGCATCCGATCCGCGACGCCGTGGCGAAGGTGACAGGGAGTCTCCGTTATACGGCGGATATGAAGCTTCCGCATATGCTGTATGGGAAAATTCTGTTCAGTCCGATCGCTCATGGAAAAATCCGGAGTATCGACGTGAGCGCGGCGGAGGCGCTGCCGGGCGTCCGTGCCGTCGTCTGTTACAAAGACGCGCCG
>JAJPZP010000193.1:8809-12860 GCA_021204285.1 Lachnospiraceae bacterium
CCACAGTAACGGGCAGGATAAAAATGATTTTCCCTCAGAGATGGTTTTTGAGAATGTCGTCCGTTATGTCGGTGATAAGGTGGCGGCGGTGGCAGCCGATACCCTGCAGATCGCGGAGAAGGCGGTAAGGCTGATCAAAGTCGAATATGAAGAGCTTCCTTTCTATCTGGATCCGGAAGAAGCCATGCAGGAAGGTGCTTATCCGATCCATGAAAATGGAAATGTCCTGCAGGAAGTGAATCTCTCCAGCGGGGATGTGGAGGAGGCTTTCACGCATGCCTACCGTGTCTATGAGCGGCGTTTTGTGCTCCCGGCAGTGCATCACAGCGCGCTGGAGCCGCATGCCTGTATCGCGGATTACTCGGTGGACGGAAAGCTGACGGTCTACACACCCACGCAGGATGTGTTTGGACAGCGCGAGAATCTAAGGCGCATCTTCGGGCTGTCGATGAACCGGATCCGTGTGATCAACCCGGCCATGGGAGGCGGTTTCGGCGGCAAGATCGATCTGATCGGGGAACCGGTTGCCGCGCTTCTGTCCATGAAGACGCTGCGTCCTGTCAAAATCGTTTATACACGTACGGAGGACATTCCTTCGAGCCGCACCCGGCACGCAATGATCGTTTACAATAAGATTGGCGTGGATAAGACCGGCTTTATTACGGCACTGGATATCAAGGCGGTTGTGGACGCCGGGGCACAGACGAGCTGTACGATGAGTGTGACCTGGGCCATGGGCGGAAAGGTTTTTAAAAATCTGAAGACTCCCAACGTTCGTTTTCGGGGGATTCCCGTTTACACGAACAAGACGCCGGCCGGAGCCATGCGCGGCTTTGGCTCGCCGCAGGCCTTCGTAGGGGAGCAGTGTATGATCAATACGATCGCGAAGGATCTCGGGATCAGTGTGGCCGAGATGCAGATGAAAAACCTGGTGGAGCCCTATGACCGTGATCCGGGAAACGGCAGCTCGCATGGCAACGCCCGCGTGCATGACGCGCTGAAAAAAGGCATGGAGCTGATGGATTATGAGCAGGCGCTGGAGGAGCAGGAGGCCTCCCGGCGGGCGGGAGGACGTTATCGCATTGGCGTCGGCATTTCCTGCGGAGCGCATGGGAACGGCCTGCACGGTATCATGCCGGATACGACCGGCGTCATGATCAAACTGAATGAGGATGGCTCCGCGACGCTTATGACGGGAGTCAGCGACATGGGAAACGGCTCTGTCACTACGCAGATCCTGGTAGCTTCAGAAATTCTGGGAATCCCCGCAGAACGCTTTGCCTGTGTGCAGGCGGATACGGAGTCGACCCTCTTTGATCTCGGCGCCTATGCAAGCCAGGGATCCTATGTAAGCGCAGGCGCGGCTCTCAAAGTGGCAAAGGAAGTTCGCGCCATTCTGGCGGAGGAGGCCGGCAAGCTGCTGGAAGTTCCACCGGATGAGCTGGAGTTTGCGAATGAGACCGTATTTTGCAGGGAAGATGCTGCCAGAAAGGCGACGATCGCACAGGTCGTGCAGTATGCCATGAGTGAGACGCAGCGGGATATCTGTGCGGCGGATACCTTCGCGAGTTTTGATTCTCCGATGTCCTATGGGGCGCATCTGGCGAAGGTTCAGGTCGATCTGGAGACGGGGGAGGTAAAGCCACTAAAGTATGTGTCGGTGCACGATATCGGAAAGGCACTCAATCCCGGCAATCTGGAGGGGCAGATGCAGGGAGGTGTCCAGATGGGGCTTGGCTACGCGCTGACGGAAGAGATCCTGAGAGATGAGAAGGGCAAGGTGAAGAATCCGAACTTCCGCCGCTATCATATATTCAATGCGGCAGAGATGCCGGAAGTGAAGGTCGCGATGATCGAGGAGACAGAAAACACGGGGCCTTTTGGCGCAAAGAGCATCGGAGAATGCGCGGTGGTGCCATCCCCGGGCGCAGTGGTGAATGCCATCTCCAACGCGACCGACTGCGAATTTCTGGAACTTCCGGTGACGCCGGAGCGGATTCGGAAGGCATTGGAAGGACGCTGATTGAAGCTTGCGAACAGGGCGGATTCATGCTATGCTACTTAGAAGAACGTAAGGACGGAGGAATCTTACATGGCTTCGAAAGAGCAGAGCAGGATCCGCAATTTTTGTATTGTGGCGCATATAGATCACGGAAAATCCACGCTGGCGGACCGTATCATCGAGATGACGGGGCTTCTGACGAGCCGCGAGATGCAGGCGCAGGTGCTGGACAATATGGAGCTCGAACGGGAGCGCGGTATCACGATCAAGGCGCAGGCGGTCCGCATTATTTATAAGGCGAAGAATGGGGAGGAATATATTTTCAATCTGATTGATACCCCAGGACACGTGGATTTTAACTACGAGGTCTCGCGGAGCCTCGCGGCCTGTGAGGGCGCGATCCTCGTCGTGGACGCGGCGCAGGGCATCGAGGCGCAGACGCTGGCGAATGTCTATCTGGCGCTCGACCACGATCTCGACGTGCTGCCGGTGATCAACAAGATCGATCTGCCGAGTGCGGACCCGGAGCGTGTGATTAATGAGATCGAGGACGTGATCGGTATCGAGGCGCAGGACGCGCCGCGGATCTCGGCCAAGACCGGCGAGAATGTGCAGGAAGTGCTGGAACAGGTTATCGAGAAGATTCCTGCCCCGCAGGGCGACCCGGACGCGCCGCTGCAGGCGCTGATCTTTGACTCGGTCTACGATCCCTACAAGGGTGTGATTATTTTCTGCCGAATCAAGGAGGGCACGGTGCGGCGCGGGACACCGATCCGCATGATGGCCACGGGGGCGGAGGCCGAGGTGGTGGAGCTTGGTTATTTTGGCCCGGGACAGTTCATCCCCTGCGAGGAGCTGAGCGCCGGCATGGTCGGTTATCTGACAGGCAGCATCAAGAATGTCCGGGACACCCGTGTGGGCGACACGGTGACCGACCGCGACCGGCCCTGTGCGGAGCCACTGCCCGGTTACAAGAAGGTGCTGTCGATGGTGTATTGCGGTCTTTATCCGGCCAACGGCGCGAAGTATCCGGATCTGCGTGACGCACTCGAGAAGCTGCAGCTCAACGACGCCTCGCTGCAGTTCGAGCCGGAGACCTCGGTTGCGCTCGGCTTTGGTTTTCGCTGCGGTTTTCTGGGTCTTCTGCATCTGGAGATCATCGAGGAGCGGCTGGAGCGCGAGTACAATCTCGACCTCGTCACGACCGCGCCGAGCGTGATCTACCGTGTCTATAAGACGAACGGCGAGATGATCGAGCTGACGAATCCCTCGAACCTTCCAGATCCCTCGACGATCGACTACATGGAGGAGCCGGTGGTCAGCGCTGAGATCATGGTAACGACGGAGTTCATCGGACCGATCATGGATCTGTGTCAGGAGCGCAGAGGCGTTTACCTTGGCATGGAGTACATGGAGGAGACAAGGGCGCTTCTGAAGTACGAGCTGCCGCTCAATGAGATCATCTATGACTTTTTCGATGCGCTGAAATCGCGTTCGCGCGGCTACGCCTCTTTCGACTATGAGTTCAAGGGCTATGTGCGCGCAGAGCTTGTGAAGCTTGATATCCTGGTAAATAAGGAAGAGGTCGATGCGCTCTCCTTTATCGTCCACAGCGCTTCCGCCTACGAGCGTGGCCGGAAAATGTGCGAGAAGCTGAAGGAGGAGATCCCGCGGCATCTCTTCGAGATCCCGATCCAGGCGGCCGTGGGTGGCAAGATCATCGCGCGCGAGACCGTGAAGGCCATGCGCAAGGACGTGCTCGCAAAGTGCTATGGCGGCGACATCACCCGCAAGAAGAAGCTGCTCGAGAAGCAGAAGGAGGGCAAGAAGCGGATGCGTCAGATCGGAAATGTGGAGATTCCGCAGAAGGCCTTCATGAGCGTGCTCAAGCTGGATGATAAGTAGGGAGGCTCTGGCATGGATTTGTTTGATTACATGCGCAGCAATACGATGAAGTCCGAGGCGCCGCTCGCGTCTCGCCTCAGGCCGCGGAGCCTTGACGAGATCGTGGGGCAGCAGCACATTCTGGGGAAGGACAAGCTGCTCTAC
>JAJPZP010000145.1:0-3366 GCA_021204285.1 Lachnospiraceae bacterium
ACTGATATGAGGAGGACTCAGAAAACAAGAGAAGGAACAGAATCATGACGCTCGGCCTAGCCACGGTATTGTGCATCTCACTAGCCGGGTGCAGTGGGCCAGAGGAGACCGCTGAGAGCATCGTGACGACGGTCGAAGCGGTGAATCCTACAGTTGGCAGCCTGTCGACAGATACCACGTATATAGGAACGGTTTCTCCACAGGAGGAGATCTATGTGATCCCGATGGTGTCGGGTATGGTGACGGCAGTTTACTGCGAGGTAGAAGATACGGTTCAGGAGGGCGAGACGCTCTTCACGATCGACGACGAGGCCTATCAGCTGCAGCTCGCGAGTGCGCAGGCTTCTTATGACTATGCGGCGGCGGGTGTGACGGCGTCGACCGGCGGTTCGCGCGATCTGTCCAATTACCAGATGGAGATGTCGATCCGCGACCTGGCGGTGAGCCTGGCGGACGCGGAGGATCTGGTCGACGACCTGGAGGATAGCATCGATGAGATTGATGAGCAGATCAGCTTACTCGAAAGTCAGAAGTCCGCAGCACAGTCGAAGGTTAATTCTACGAAAGAAGCATGGGAAAATGCCGCAGATGCAGATAAGGCGACTGCTTATACGGCATATCTGGAGGCGCAGTCAGAATTGACCTCGATCGAATCCAGCCTGAGCAGCGTGAAGAGCAGCAGGAGCACTGTCAAGGCCAACATCAAGAGTGCAAAGGACGGGGTTGAGAATGTGGAGGAAAGTTTGACGCAGGCGCAGGAGGCCTATTCGATCACGCAGAACGAGATCTATCCGGAGACCGACGCCACCTACGAGGCACAGCTTGCCCAGGCGGCGCTTTCCATCGATTCGGCACAGCTCTATATTGACTACTGCACGGTGACCGCGCCGATCAGCGGCACGGTGGAGGCTGTCAATGTGATTGAAAACAATATGGCTTCCTCGGGCAGTGCGGCAGTCACGATCTCCAATAAAGAGTCGATGACGGTATCCTTCAGCGTGACGGAGGATGCGAAAAATACGTTGCAGGTCGGCGACCATGTGACGGTGGAGCGAAACGGAGTGGAATATGACGGCAGCATCACGGAAATAGCAACGGCGGCTACGTCGAGTCTCTTTACCATCAAGGCGGCGGTGACGGATACCGGCGATGAGCTGCCGACCGGCGTGTCGGTGAAGGTCTATGCGACGACGCAGGAGAGCAATAACAGTATTATTATTCCCTACGATGCACTGTATTTCTCAGCGGGTGACGCCTATGTCTACTGTGTGGAGGACGGCGTGCTCGTGAAGACAGCAGTGACGGTCGGCCTGATGAGCGATACGGAGGCAGTGATTGAGGAAGGACTGACGAAGGACAGTGTGATTGTCAGTACCTGGTCGTCCAAGCTGCGCGATGGCCTTGAGGTTGAGGTGGTTACTCTGAACGGAGAATCCGTCGTGGTGGAGGAAACAGAAGAGACTTCCGAAGAGGCGGAGGACGGTGAATTGACAGACGAGACGGCGGATGAGAGTTCCGAAGACGCGGAAGCGACTGGAGACGTGACGGAAGCCGCTGCGGGAACGGAAGCCGACGAGACTTCTGAGGATGCAGAAACGACAGACGAAGAGTCGACGGAGGAGGAACAGTAGCATGGGCTTGACAAGGATTGCATTAAAAAGACCGGTCTCCACGCTGCTGGTTGTGCTGGCGATCTTCGTATTCGGCTTCTCCTCTCTGATGGGTCTGCGCCTCGAGCTGATGCCGGACATGGATATGCCGATCCAGATGGTGTTGACCGTCTATCCGGGCGCGGACCCGGAGTCGGTGGAGGCTCTGGTCAGCTCGGAGATCGAGGGAGACGTCGCGTCCTTAAGCGGCGTGGACACCGTGTATTCTTATTCCATGGAGAATTATTCCATGGTGCTTTTGCAGTATGACTATGATACGGACATTAACGACGCCTACATTGACCTGCGGGCGGCGCTCGACGCGGCGGATCTGCCGGACGACGCGCAGGAGCCGACGGTTATTCAGATGGACGTTAATTCGATGGCCAGCATCATGTACTCGATCAGCCTGACCGACGGCAGCGACGCGCTGGCCTACGTGAACGATGAGCTTGTGCCGGAGCTGGAGAGCGTCGGTACGGTGGCCAGCGTGGATGTGACCGGCGGCCGGGAGAATTATATCCGCGTGCTGCTCGACGAGGAGGCGCTCAGTCAGTACGGGCTTTCCATGAGCACGGTGGCGAGCTATATCGCCGCCAACGATTTCACGGTCCCGCTGGGTTCGCTCGAGCAGGGCAGCCAGTCGATCAGCGCGATCAGCACGGTGGATGTGGAGACCGTGCAGGCGCTGAAGGAGGTTCCGCTCTACACCTCGAGCGGACAGCTGATCCAGCTCTCCGACGTGGCGGAGGTGAGCTGGGAGGAGGAGGCCGCGGACAGCATCAGCCGCTTCAACGGCGAGGAGACGGTGACGGTCTCCGTGACGAAGAACCAGACGGCCAGCACGCTCGGCATGATCAGCGACGTGGAGGACATCATGGAGGAAATGAGCGAGGAGAATGAAAACCTCGTTTACGAAACCTCCTATGACGCATCCGAACTGATCATTGAGTCCATCAGTTCTGTGGCCTCGACGTTGGTCATCGGCGTTATCCTGTCGATGCTGATCCTCTTCCTGTTCTTTGGGGACATAAGAGCCAGCGTGATCGTCGGCTTTTCCATGCCGATTTCGCTGATGGTGACGATTATCCTGATGTCAGTGCTCGGTTTCTCGCTGAACATCATCACGATGGGCGGCCTGGTCATCGCGATTGGCATGATGGTGGATAACTCGATCGTCATGATCGACGGCTGTTTCCGCGGACGCGTCCAGACGGAGGATCTCACCGAGGCGGCGCTGTTTGCGTCGAAGAGCGTGGCCGGTTCCATCTTCGCCGGTACGCTGACGACGGTCGTTATCTATATCCCGATCTGCCTGCAGAGCGGAATGGCGGGGCAGATGCTTGGGCAGCTGGGCTACACGATCATATTCTCCCTGAGCGCATCCCTGATCTCGGCGCTGACGCTGGTGCCGCTGTTCTACAGGATGTTTAAGCCGCGGGAGCACAAGGAGCTGAAGATCAACAGCGCGCTGGAAGCGGTGAAAAAGAAGTACGATCCGATGGTGCGCTGTCTGCTGCGGCACAAGGGACTGACGATTGCTGTCTCGGTGCTGGCGCTGGTCGGAGCCTTCGCCCTGGCAGCCTTCGGACTGGACATGGAACTCATGCCGAGCACGGACGAGGGCACGGTCAGCATAGAAGCCACGCTGCGTCCGGGTACGAAGGTGGAGGACGTCGATGAGCAGATCGCCGAGATTGAGGCGATGGTGGCGGCC
>JAJPZP010000145.1:3376-9560 GCA_021204285.1 Lachnospiraceae bacterium
CCATGAGGAGGTGGACCACTATACGGTGACCTTGGAGTCCGGCTCCGCCTCGATCTCCGTCAATCTGAAGGACGACCGCAAGATGACGAGCCAGGAGGTCGCGGACGAGTGGACGGAGGCGACGAAGGACGTCATGGGCATGCAGCTGGAGATCACGGTCAGCAGCATGTTGTCGTCGCTGATGGCATCTGAAACCGGCGGCGAGGTCAATCTGGCGTCCACCGATCTCGACGATCTGACGGAGGCCGTGGAACTGATTGAGGAGGAAGCCTGGGATGTGCCGGGCGTGCTGAACGTCTACAACAGCGCTGGATTCACTTCAACGCAGATCGAGGTGGTCGTTGACCCGCTCGAGGCCATGTCGCACGGCATGACGGCCTATCAGGTGGCGGGCAGCCTCTACAGCCTGATCAGCGGCACTGAGGCGATGACGATCTCTTCTAATGGTGAGGATTACAGCGTCATGCTGGAGTTCCCGGAAGGAACCTACACGGACGCGAGTTCCCTGCTGAATGCGACGGTGAACGGCGTGCCGCTCTCGGAGATGGCGGAGCTGCGCTACACGGACTCCCAGCAGACGATCATCCGCGAGAATGAGCGCTATACTATGACGGTGACGGCGGTCTGCCTTTCCGGCGATGTGGACGCGGTGCAGGACGGTCTGGATGCATTGGTGGCGGAACTTGATCTTCCCGATTCCGTGGAGCTCACACAGAGTATGACGGAGGAGACCATGAACGAGATGTTCGGCTCCATGGGAACCGCGATCGCGACGGCGCTGTTCCTCGTCTTCCTCGTGATGGCGATGCAGTTCGAGTCTCCGAAATACTCGCTGATGGTTATGATCAGTATTCCCTTCAGTCTGATCGGAGCTTTCCTGCTTATATTTATCACGGGGCAGGCAATCAGTATTACCTCCCTGATGGGCGTGCTGACGCTGGTCGGAACCGTCGTGAACAACGGTATCCTCTACGTGGACGGCGTGGCGGAGGCACAAAAGGAAATGCCGTTCGAGGACGCGGTGGTGGAGAGCGGGAAGATGAGGCTGCGCCCGATGCTGATGACGACGCTGACGACGGTCATCGCAATGATCCCGATGGCGATGGGTATCGGCACCGGCAACGCGATGATGCAGGGCATGGCGATCACGATCATCGGTGGCCTGGTCGCTGCCACGATCCTGATTCTCGTGCTGTTCCCGGTATTCTATACCTTGTTGTACGGCCGCGGCAAACGCCGTGAGCGCCGACAGAAAAAAGAAGCGCTTGCCACGGAGCAGTAGTATCGTGTATCATGGCAGAAGGAGAAATAAAAATACAACACAGTAAAGGAATGCCGAATGAACTACAGCATTTACGAATTACTCTTCTTTCTGTTCTGTTACTCTTTTCTCGGCTGGTGCGCGGAGGTCATCTTTATGGCCGCCCGCACCGGCCGCTTTACCAACCGGGGACTTTTCAACGTCCCCTTCAGTCTTTCCTATGGCGTGGCCATGGATATTCTGCTGCTCCTGCAGCCGACGATGGAGGGCAATTATCTGCTCTCGGCGGTGATCTATGTGGTCATCACCTTGGCGGTGGCGCAGATCGCGGGCGAGATCACCTGGCGGGTCACGAAGACGCGGCTCTGGGAACTGGATGAAAAGTCGCTCTATGCCGGACGGCTGCGGGGTATTTTTTACGCAGCGTTTTTCGCGTTCTGCGCGTTCGTGGCGATGCTGCTGATCCAGCCGCTGCTGTTCTTCCTTGTCAAACTGATACCGAAGCTGGTGCTGAAGGTTGTGACGGTCGTCCTGTCGGCAATTGTGCTGGTGGATTTCATTTCCGTCTTTTATCTGGTGCGGAGGCATCCGCTGCCGCAGAGCGTCTTAGGGCTGGAGGAAGGCCTCAAAGGGCGTCAGACGGGCATCGGAACCTGGATTTCGGATCACATCTGGAAGCGCCTGCGCCGTGCCTATCCGAATCTTAAGGAAGGGGACGGCGGCGAGGAGGAGAACCGGCGTAACTATGTCTTCGCACAGGGACTCTGCTTTGATAAATACATGTGGGTGTTCTTTGCCTGCGCGCTGTTTGGTTATCTCTTCGAGGTGCTGTTTGTAGGCTTAAGCACGGGCGTCTGGATGAACCGTTTGAGTGTCATCTATGGTCCCTTCAGCATTATCTGGGGCTTCGGCGGCGTGATTCTGACGATGCTGCTGCATCGCCTGGACAGGATGGAGGACCGCTACATTTTTATCGGAGGCATGTTCCTCGGGGGCACCTATGAGTATCTGTGCAGCGTCATCTCCGAGGTCATTTTCGGCACGGTCTTCTGGGATTACAGTGATATGCCCTTTAATATCGGAGGCCGCACGAATCTTCTGTTCTGTATTTTCTGGGGCATCATGTCGCTTGTGTGGGTGAAGATGCTCTATCCGCGTCTAAGCTCGCTGATCGAGCGTATCCCGCCGATGACCGGCAAGATCGTGACCTGGGTATTCCTGGCACTCATAATCTGCGATCTGGCTTTGTCGGGTATCGTACTGCTCCGCTATGTCGAGCGCTGCGACGGCGTTCCGGCGGAGAACGCGATCGATGAATTCCTGGATTATCAGTACCCGGATGATTTCGTCGAGTTTATCTGGCCGAACATGCACCTGAGCCAGCCGGACGACGCGGATTCCAGATACACCGACCCGCTGTGGATGCAGGACTAAAAACCCGTGTCAGGGGCCGTGCACAGCGGGCGGGAAGTGTCGAATTCCATCGGATTCTCTCGACAGAATCTGCTTGTATAAATCTACCATTTTCCCTATACTTTTCAGCAGGAAGAACAAGGAGGGAAAGAATCATGGGGAAATGGAGCGTTGGCATTGCGGACGATAATGAGAAAATGGTGGAGATTCTGGGTAACATTTTACGGGAGGACGAGGAACTGCAGGTTGTCGGTACCGCCCGGAACGGGGAGGAAGCCTGTCGTCTGATCCGGGAGAAGGAACCGGATATCATGCTGCTCGATATCATCATGCCGAAGCTGGACGGCCTTTCGGTCATGGAGCGGGTAGCGCAGAGCTCGGAATTTCGCAAAAAGCCGGATTTTGTTGTCGTCTCCGCGATCGGGCAGGAGCGTATCACGGAGGATGCCTTTCTGCTCGGCGCGAGCTATTATATTATGAAACCCTTTGACCACGACATGGTGCTCAGCCGTGTCCGCAGTCTGAAGGGAGACCGGCACCGGACGAAGACGGAAGTGCGGCGCCCCGCAGCGGTGGAGATGAAGGCCGCCCGGGAAGAGCAGGATCTGGAGACGGATGTGACGAACATGATCCATGAGATCGGCGTTCCCGCGCATATCAAAGGCTATCAGTATCTGCGCGACGCGATCATGATGGCGGTTGAGGATATGAATATGCTGAACGCGGTTACGAAAATTCTCTATCCGACGATTGCGAAGAACCATCAGACGACGCCGAGCCGTGTCGAGCGGGCTATCCGCCATGCGATCGAGGTGGCCTGGAGCCGCGGAAAGATGGATACGATAGAAGAACTCTTCGGTTACACAGTCAGTGGTTCCAAGGGGAAACCGACGAACTCCGAGTTTATCGCGCTGATCGCCGACCGGATCCGCCTGGACTATAAAAAGAGAGCCTGAACCCGGATGTTTAAAAATGCTTTTAAAGACCCTCCGAATGTGTTATGATAAATTCAAATCAATCTGGAGGTCGACTATGAAAAAAATACTGTTTATCGCGTCGGAATGCGTGCCGTTTATCAAGACCGGGGGGCTTGCGGACGTGATCGGTTCTCTGCCGAAATATTTTGACAAGGAAAAATACGAAGTGCGTGTTATCATCCCGAATTACCGCTGCATTCCGCAGAAGTGGAAGGATGAGATGCAGTATGTCACGAACTTTTACATGGATATGGCCTGGCGCAGCCAGTATGTCGGCGTCATGGAGATGGATTATGATGGGATCCACTATTATTTCATTGACAATGAATACTATTTCGCAGGTGAGAAACCCTATGGATACATACATGAGGACGTTGAAAAATTCGCGTTCTTCTCACGGGCGGCGCTGTCGATCCTGCCGGTGGTGGATTATCAGCCGGATATCGTACACTGCCACGACTGGCAGACCGGCCTTGTACCCGTTTATCTGAAAGACAGTTTTCACGACAGCGCGTTTTACGCGAACATGAAGTCCGTGATGACGATTCACAATCTGAAATTCCAGGGCGTCTGGAATATCCCGACCGTGCAGGATGCGACCGGGCTTGACATGTCCTATTTTACTTCGGACAAGCTGGAGGCCTATGGCGACGCGAATTACTTGAAGGGCGGCATCGTCTATGCGGATCTCGTCACAACGGTCAGCAGCACCTATGCGCAGGAGATCCAGACGCCGTTCTACGGCGAACATCTGGACGGTCTGATGCGCGCCCGCTCGGCGGAGCTCTATGGCATTGTCAACGGCCTGGATTACACGGAGTGGAATCCGGGGACGGATACGCGGATCGCGGCGAATTACACGACGGAAAATTTCCGCAAGCAGAAATTTAAAAACAAGCTGGCGCTGCAGAAAGAGCTGGGACTCCCGCAGGATAAGAAGACGCTGCTGCTCGGCATCGTCTCCCGTCTGACGGATCAGAAGGGCTTCGACCTGATCGACTGTGTGATGGACGAGCTTTGCCAGGAGAATATACAGATCGTCGTGCTTGGCACCGGCGAGGAGAAGTATGAAAATATGTTCCGCCATTTCGCCTGGAAGTATGATGATAAGGTCGCTGCCTGCATCTATTATTCCGACGAGCTTTCGCATAAGATCTACGCGGGCTGCGACGCTTTCCTGATGCCCTCGCTCTTCGAACCCTGCGGCCTCAGCCAGCTCATGAGCCTGCGCTACGGGACCCTGCCGATCGTGCGTGAGACGGGCGGCCTGAAGGATACGGTCGAGCCTTACAATGAATTCGAGGGAACCGGCACCGGATTTTCCTTCACGAATTACAATGCGCATGAGATGCTCGATACCGTGCGTTACGCGCTGAGCGTGTACTATGACAAGAAGCGCAACTGGAACAAGATCGTCGACCGCGCGATGGCGGCGGATTTCTCCTGGAGCAATTCCTCGAAGCAGTACGAGGCGCTTTACGAGAAGCTGGGGTGATTCCCAGACACTGCGAATAAAAACCTCCGTGTTTTCACATACTGGGTTTGTACCAGGAATTGAAAACAAGGAGGTTTTTCTATGTCACAGTTATCAGAACTCGATGTTCAGAATCTTCGTCACATGATCGGCGGAACCCAGACCTGCGAGTCCAAGTACAGCGCCTATGCCGAGGCCGCTTCGGACAAAGAGGTCAAACAGTATTTTCAGCAGGCGGTTCAGTCCGCGAAGGAAAACCGGCAGCAGCTGATGGGATTTTTAAAGTAGGAGGGCGACAAAAATGATGGATGAAAAGACGATGGTCAGTGATGCGCTGACCGGTATCAACAGTGAACTGAAAATGTATGCGGATTATATTGCGCAGAGCGAGGATCCGCAGCTCAAGCAGACACTCAAGCAGATGCGGAACAAGACCGAGACCTCGCAGGAGCAGCTCTATCAGCTCGCGCGGGAGAAATCCTATTATGTGCCGGCGGCGAAGGCCAGCAAGGAGGACATCGAGCACGTGAGATCCCTGTTCACAGCGGATTCCATGCTGTAAGAATCAAAAATCCGAGGGGTGGAAGACTTTTCCGGCCCCTCGGTTGAGCGAACCAGCCCTGCTTCCTGTACAGTCGCACACATGCAATTCTGTTTTTCTGCTCACCAAATGTCTTTGGATTTATCAGTGTAAATATATATGTATTTCGAAATACAGTTCATTCATGGTTGTATGGCAGAACTTAGCGATAGAACTCTTGTATCCTGTCCATTCTGGCTGACATCCCCACCAGCATCGAATCCAGTACGGTCAGTGCAGCCATCGCCTCGACGACAACGGCGGCGCGCGGCGCGATGATCGGATCATGGCGTCCGCGGATGGAGACGCTGATTTCCTCGCCGGAGCGGTTCACGGTCTGCTGCATGGAGGAGATCGAGGGCGTCGGCTTGAAGGCGGCGCGCAGCCCGATATCGCTGCCATCACTGATGCCGCCGAGGATGCCGCCGGCGTGGTTGCTCTTCGTTTCAATTTTCCCATTTGTATACAGCGCTAAGGCG
>JAJPZP010000145.1:9570-12770 GCA_021204285.1 Lachnospiraceae bacterium
GAGCAAGGGCGTCATTGTTTTCACTGCCGAGCGCTTTCGCTACGGCGAAACCGTTGCCGATCTCGAAGCCCTTCACCGCGCCGATTGAGCAGACGGCCTGTGCGAGTCTGGCGTTCAGTTTCTCAAAGCAGGGGTCTCCTACACCGGCGGGTACGCCGTGAATCACACACTCCACGACGCCGCCGGAAGAATCCTGCTTTGCCCGGCATTCATCGAGATATTCCATGGCGGCCTGCGCCGCAACGGGGTCCGGCATGCTCACCGGGTTATTCCGGGCCTCTGTCGGATCAAACCTTTCATAATCAATTTCCACCGGGCCAATGGATTTTACATAAGCGGAAACCGTCACGCCGAGCTCCGTGAGCGCCTTCGCCGCGACCGCGCCCGCTGCGACGCGCCCGATCGTCTCACGCCCGGACGAGCGTCCGCCGCCCCGATAGTCCCGGAATCCGTACTTGCAGTTGTAGGTATAATCCGCGTGTCCGGGCCGGTAGAAGGAGGCGATCTCGCTGTAGTCGCCGGAGCGCTGCGAAGTGTTTTTCACCAGCAGGGAGATCGGTGTGCCGGTCGTCTTTCCCTCGAAGACGCCGGAGAGAATCTCGACCGCGTCGTCTTCCCTGCGCGGCGTCGCAAAGCGGGACTGTCCGGGCTTCCTCCTGTTAAGATAGGTCTGAATGTCCTCTTCCGTGAGCGCCAGCCCCGCCGGACAGCCGTCGACGACGGCTCCGATGCCCTTTCCATGGGACTCGCCCCAGGTCGTGACCCGGAATATCGTACCAAATGTTGAACCAGCCATGATAGTTCTCCTGTTTCTTTACAAAATCCTTAACAGGGATCATTATAACAGATTTGATACTCCCGGTAAAGCTCGTGGCGCGCAGTCGGATTTGTGATTGCATGATACAGGTCATCCATGCGTCCGTCTGTCAGAAGCAAATTCGTCAGTTGCGCAAAACGATATTCACCTCTCATCTCTCCTCGTTCGATGCCCTGTTCGATGCCCTGTTTGATGCCTCGTTCCATAGCTTCCTGTCTCATATCATCCAGCGCTTTACACATGTTGAACGTCTCCTTCCTCTTTTCCTGTTGTTCTTCTATTGACGGTCAATTCTTCCCATAATCCTCCTAATTCCGGCGGACAATGGGCTGCCCCTAGGCATCCGATACATTCCGTCATATAAAGTCATTTTTCTCTGAAAATATGGCGATACGCCTCGATATGCTTTTGAGCACACGACATTCAGATTTATGTGCTTTATACTATAGCACACAGTATGATTTGTCAATAAGAAAATCTATCAGGACTCCAATGTGCCGGGTTGAAGTTTAAAAGTCATCAGCTGTGAAACCACTGATGGCTTTTAAACTTTGGCATATAGCCTGTACAGATTTTATCAATTTTGCTATTTACAAATCGGATGAGATGGAATAAAATAGCATAAAGCGGGATAGGAAACGAATTGCGGAATTGACGGAGAGAAAAAGCAGCTGTCCGAGTTATGTATGCAGGTTCCAATCTTGTATTTGGGATAGGATAGCGAAATGGGAATATATGGAGAACACATAGAGTGTGGCAATCGACTTTTATATTTCAGGGCGTCCATGCAAGTGGGCATGTTCGTTTTGCCAGTAAATCGTTTTGGGATAGGATAGCAAAATAGAAATATAAGGAGATAATTCCTGACTGCCAATCACCCGCAGGGGGAAAATTTAAAGTGATTTTCTGGCGGAACACCATGCCACCAAAAAATAAAAATTTAAGAAAGGTGAGAAAAGTTTATGAAACGAGTAAAGAGACTGCTTGCGTTCCTGCTTGCATTCACGCTTGTCTTTGGTTCGCTGCAATCTGGTGTGCTAACGGTTGCGGCGGAGGAAAACGAGCAGACCATGGAAGCAGACGCTGGTGATCAGCCAGAAGGCGAGACGCCTGCGAATGAGGAGAACCAGGAAGAGCCTGCGGAAGCAGCGGCAGATGAAGCAACCTCGGATGAACAGGCAGAAGTTACAGAAGCGGCTAAAGATGATCCGGAAACAACGAATGAGCTGGAAGAGGTTCAGTCGGATGAATCTGAGGAAGTTGCGGAAGAGGTAGAGGCGTCAGAGGACGACTCTCAGGTCGAAGAGGAAGAAGCACTGGAAGAAAACGCGGAGGAAACGGAGGAGGAATCCGACGAGCCGCTTGTCTTTGAGGTCACGCAGGACGGTGTGACAGTCCGGATTTCCGGGACGGCAGATGCGCTTGCAGGCGTGGCTTCTGTTAGCGTCAGCAAACTGAGTGACGAGAAAATCGAAGTCTACGAGGAAGCCTTTGCGGAGGATGATACCATCACGGCGAGCAAAGTCATCGCCGCTTATGATATCACCCTGCTGAATGAAGATGGAGAGGCCATTGAGCCGGATGGTTCTGTCAGTGTCACAATTACATCGGATGTGCTGCAGGAATATCTGGAGGAGGGAGAAGATATCCAGGTTCTTCATGATACAAATACGACTGTGGAAGCGATAGAGGATGACAGCATCGACAATGAGACTGTCTCTACAGATGCCCTGGAAGTTCTTGATATAGAATCGGATGATTCGGGCAGCATTGCTGTTACAATGGATTCGTTTTCTACAGTTTTGTTCGCGTTACAGGTATCCGCAAATAACGGCACAGGTGAGTACACACTTACGTTGGCCGACTATGCTAAAAGTGAATTTTATGATGCTGATGTAATTTCGTCCATTGCTATTACGGAGATAGGTGGCGAAACAGTCACAGCTGGTCTGAAGAGTTATGCGGCTAATCAAGGTGACGAAATTGTTGTGACAGTGACCTACAAAAATGGTGTGACTAACGCTATGGCGGCAGTAGAGCGCAGTTATACGACGGCAAGCGGGGCAACATCAAAGTATGTTATGCCAGTAACTGCTAACGAAGACGGAGCCGCTTGTAAGACATACGGTGTGGAGATGCCTGCTGGAGATACCACTATCAGCCTTGTTGGATTAACTTACTGGGAAGTAACGAATACTACTTTGGCCATTACTGGTTCTGGCAAGATGCCAAGCTTTATTGCCAGTGACGAGACTGTATATAGCCCGTATCATGCAACTTACAGAGACCAAGTAACCACTGTTACGATTGGCGAGGGAATCACGCGGAAAGGAAACTACACCTGTGCCTGGTTTACCAATCTGACTGAACTGAGCTTGCCAGA
>JAJPZP010000119.1 GCA_021204285.1 Lachnospiraceae bacterium
CACCCATCGGCAGCGCTGTCCTGACACATCCGATGTTCGAGGAATTTTTCGATGAACACTCCATCGAAAAATCAAGGCAGCTCGCAGCCTCCCTTGGCAAAATGGCTGCAGAGGAGCAGGTCTCCTTCCTCGACGCAGGCAAGATAGTAACCCCATCAAAGATCGACGGCCTGCACCTCACGGAACCGGAGCACCGGAAGCTCGCTGAGGCCGTTTGCCATGTTCTAAGCAGGCCCACAGATGAACATCAAGGGCAATTTTAGCAGAAATTGCATATGTCCCTGTTAAAGTTGCCCTCTGTGAATCCACGGATTTACCGTACCACTAAGATTAAAACATCTGGTAGATTGGTTCCAGTGCGTGATAGGCTGCGTCAAACGCGGCCTTTCTCTTCTGATAGACCGCCTGATTCGCCCCGTCTGGCCGGTATTCCTTCTGGAAATGGAGGAACTCCGAAATCGCCCCGAAGTCCGGGTAAACACCCGCGCCGACGCCCGCGATTACAGCGGCCGCGATGGAAGTAGCCTCCTCCACATGATCCGGCGTTCGCATCGTGCAGTTCAGCACGTCCGAGAGGATCTGGCAGACAATATCGCCCTTCGCCCCTCCTCCGGTCAGAATCATCGAATCCGCCGTCAGGTATCTCCGATACGCTTTCAGAATCAGCTCCATATTGTAAGCCACACCCTCGATGACCGCGCGGACATAGTCGTTCCGGTCATGCTGCATCTTGATACCAAGGAAAGAACCGCTCGTGTGCTCGTTCCAGCGCGGGCTGCGCTCTCCGAGCATATAAGGCAGGAAGACAAGACCATTGGCCCCGGCCGGAGAAGCCTCAATCATATGATTCAGCTCTGTGTAGGGCCTGCCCGGTTCCAACAGCTTCCGGATATAGGAGTAGGAGCTTCCGGCCGCCTGCATCGTGCCACAGGGCGCATAGAAACCCGGAATCACACTCGCAAAGCAGAAGAAAATCCGCTCCTCATCCAGAAACTTTTTCGAGGTCGTGCCGCCGATCCAGGCAGAGGTGCCGAAGGTCAGATACAGTTTCTGATCCTCGATGCAGCCCGCGCCGACCGCCGCGCAGGGGCCGTCGCCGCCGCCGCAGATCACCGGGGTTCCCTCCTTCAGGCCGGTAAGCGTGGAAGCCTCTTTCGTCACATAGCCCGCAACGTCCGTGGAACGGCGAAGTTCCGGGAAGATCTCCCGCGAGATGCCAGCCGCCGAGAGAATCTCATCCGACCAGTCCATCGTATCCAGATCAAGCGCATTCGTCCCCGAGGCGTCGGAATAATCCGTGACAAAATTTCCGGTCAGCTTCATCAGAATATAATCCTTCGCGACCAGCGTCTTATAGGCCTTCCCGTAAACCTCCGGTTCATTCTCCTTCAGCCACATCAGCTTCTCCAGTGTATAGCCAGGGCTGAGCCGTTGTCCTGTGATCTCATACATGCGATCAAAACCGACCTCATGATCCAGAAAATCAACCTGTTTTCCGGATCGCTGATCTGCCCAGATGATCGCGGGACGGAGCGGCACACCGTCGCGATCTACCAGAAGACAGCCCTGCATCTGCCCGGAAAAGGAAACTGCGAGCACATCGCGCTCCCCTTCCGGAAGTGCTTCCAGTACTTTTTTCGTAGAACCGCAGACCGCCTTCCACCAGTCGTCCGGATTCTGTTCTGCGGAATTCTCTCCGAAGAAATGCACGTCATAAGGCCAGGTACAGCTGGTCACCAGCTCTCCCGCCGTCGTGAAGAGCGTGGCCTTATTCCCGGATGTTCCGAGATCATGCGCGATCAGATACTGCGCCATATCATACCCCTCCTACTCGTAAATCTGAATATCGAAGGACTGTGCGACACAGGCTCTCGCCTGCGTAAGATCCGCAAACACACCCTTCTCGATCATCTGCGCCAGGATACTTCCGATCGCGGTCGCCTCACCGGGACCGGCATGAACCGGAACGCCTGTGAACTTCGCGGTCAGCTCATTGAGATACCCAGCATTGGAACCTCCTCCGATGATGTGAATACGGTCATAAGTCTTTCCCGTCAGTTTTTCGATCTCCTTCAGATTTTCTGCATAGCATTTTGCAAGGCTGTTGTAGACGACAGCAGAAAGCTCGCCAAGCGTCTCCGGCACAGCCTGCCCCGTTTTCCAGCAGAAATCCCTGATCGCCTCCACCATGCTGTCCGGTGAGAGGAAGCAGTCGTCCTGGCACTCGACCATTGTCTGAATCGTCTCCTTCTCGGCCAGGGCACAGAGTTCTCCGTAAGACATCTCCGGTGCGAGTTCGCCGCGCACCGACTGGATCATCCAAAGCCCCATAATATTGGTAAGATAGGTGATCCGTCCGTTATAGCCGCCCTCGTTGGTAAAGTTTGCCTGCATGCTCATCTTCGAGCAGTCCGGCTCCGCCCGCTCGACGCCCATCAAAGACCAGGTGCCGGAGCTGATATAGCAGACATCCGCTTCGTTTGTCGGAATCGCCATGACCGCGGAGGCCGTGTCATGCGTCGGCGGCACGATCACTTCGCAGCTATAGCCGACCAGCTTCTGCACTTCTTCCGTCAACGTACCGACCACGCTGCCCGGCATATGGATCTTCTGAAACATCTTTTTGTTATAACCCAGGCGCTCGATCAGCTCGTAATCCCAGTCACGCGCGTTCGGATCGAGAAGCTGACTCGAAGTCGCTTCCGAATATTCCTGCACCTTGTTTCCGCAGAGCCGGAAATGGAAATAATCCGGCATCATCAGCATCGCCGCGGCCTTATCCATCAGTTCCGGAGTCTGTTTTTTCACTGCCATCAGCTGATAGATCGTATTATAAATCGCCTTCTGGATGCCGGTGCGTCCGTAGAGCTCCTCCTCGCTGATGATCTTATAGACTTCCTCGTCCATCCCATCCGTCCGATGATCCCGATAGCCTACCGTCTTCCCAAGAATCTGATCCTTCTCATCCAGTAGCACGAAGTCGACGCCCCAGGTGTCGACTCCGACGCTCTCCGGTATCTTTCCGATCTCCGCGCATTTCTTCATCCCTGTGATGATCTCGCGGAACAGACGCTCCACATCCCAGCACAGAGAACCATCTATTTTTTCCATGCCGTTCCAGAAGCGATACACTTCCTCCAGCACTATCTTCCCATTTTCAATACTCCCCAGAATATGACGCCCGCTCGAGGCGCCGATATCGACTGCCAGAAAATATTTCTGCATCCGGTCTTCCCCCTTATTCTGTATTCAGCCATACATCCACCGGACGTATGGCTGTCCCATATTATTCTGTCACAACGCCCTTCTGCAGCATAATATTCGCATAGAGGGCGGATTCTCCCGTTGCGATGATCGCATAGACGGTCTTCGCCTCGTCGTAAAAAGCGAAGCGCTCGATATTGCCGAAGGCTGCCGCCCCACGACTGTCGTATTTGCTGACAATCTCTTTATAAGTATCCCAAATTGGGGTTTCTACATTATCTCCGGGCATAACCTCCATCAGATTCACCGGATGCTCCACATAGGTATCAAGC
Source organism: Lachnospiraceae bacterium (assembly GCA_021204285.1). GTDB lineage: Bacteria > Bacillota > Clostridia > Lachnospirales > Lachnospiraceae > Hominiventricola. The sequence goes on from JAJPZP010000119.1 coordinate 3,537, forward strand.
GGGAAAAGCTGAAGAATCGCGTCCAGAATCTCCGGTACGCCATGCCCGTCACAGCGGATCACGATCGCGTCCTTGCCCATGGACTCTGCCGGGAAGTTACCGTCGGAGATCACCAGCCGGTCGCCATGTCCCATCTCGTCCAGGACCATCAGAAGCTCCGGCGAGAGAATCTTCGGAATTCCTTTTAACATTACATTCACCTCGTTATTCAGGAAACGGGACACACCATAAGGCATGTCCCGTTTGATTTTTGTGTCTTTTCAGACTTCAGAACAGGTAATGATTAGTCGTACAGGTTCTGTGCGATCTCCTCGTCCTCCATGTTCTCAGCCGTGTACCACTGGCAGCCCGTGTCGACATCTTCGACTTCCTCGCCGTTCGCAACAGCAACAAGCAGCTCTACCAGGGTCTCGCCCATCGCAACCGGAGCCTGCGTGATAGCGCCAAGAAAGATGCCGTCCGCAACAGCGGCCTTAAGGGAAGCGCCGGAGTCAAAGCCAGCCGCGATGATGTCATCCTCGCCGGTGCCAAGAACGCCAAGGTTGTCATTCGCAGTGATGATTGCATTCGCGCTGTGCTCGTTGGAGCCGTAGATCGCGATAGTGTCTTCCTTGTTCATCAACGTGGTCGCATCGGTAGCGGAAAGCTCAGAGGTAACGCTCGCTGGCACCAGAGTCTCGATGATCACGTCAGCGCTGTCATCTGCCTCCAGAACGGAGTCCGTGATGTATCTCTCATTGGAGCTGCTGGCCATGCCAACGGTCTTGCCAGCTGCCTCTGCGAGCTCAGCCAACTTGTCGAAGAAGCCAAGGCCACGGGTGACAACGGACTCAGAGGTCGCATCCTGTGCCACAACACCGATACGGACGCTGCCGTCAGCATTCGCAATCCTGTCCGCGATCGCCTCGTAGACCATCTCAGCCGCAAGCTCACCAGCCACGTAGTTGTCGGTCGAGCAGTTCGCATACACGGATCCCTCCGGAGCATCCGGAACACCAGAGTCAAAGCCGATGACCGGGATACCGGCCTCAGCCGCCTGCTCAAGCAGATCATACACAGCGGAGGTATCAAGAGCCGCCAGACCGATCGCGCTCGGATTCGCCTCCAGAGCTGCCTGAAGCTCCGTCACCTGTACCTGGATGTCAGACTCACTGTCCGGACCAACAAAGTTCACAGTCACGCCAAGCTCTTCCGCCTTGTTGTTCACGCCCTTCAGCACTGCCTGCCAGTACTGATGCTGCAGACCCTTGGATACGATCTCAAGGGTGATGCTGCTGTTGTCAACCGCCTCAGCAGTCTCCTCCTCAGCCGCCTCAGTCTCTTCAGCTGCCTCTTCAGTCTCTTCCTCAGCCGCTTCCTCAGTCTCGGTCTCCGTCGAAGACGAAGAAGACGAGCTTCCGCAGCCGGACAGCAGAGTGGCTACCATAGCCGTACTCAACAGCGCTGCCAACAGTTTCTTTTTCATGTTTCTTTCCTCCTTTAATTTTTCCCATTTGGGATATTTTATGTAAACTTTCTCTCGAAAGTTGACACCTGTTATGCCAGCCTCTTATTCTTCAGCACATCGATATAAACTGCAACGATCAGCACCAGACCGATAATAATCTGCTGGTAGTTCGCCTGAATTCCGATAAACGGAAGTCCCGTCTGCAGCACCGACATGATGAACACACCGAGGATGGTTCCTGCTATGCTTCCGGAACCGCCGCTCATCGACGTACCGCCAATGATCGCACCGCCGATCGCGTTCAGCTCGATACCGCCGCCACCGCTCGGCGCCATGGACTGGAATGCAGAGCTGTAGGCCAGACCGGCCAGACCGGTCATCAGGCCGCAGATGATGTAGGCAAGCATCTGATAATTCGCCACATTCACGCCGGAAAGCCGTGCGGCCTCCTTATTGCTGCCAATCGCGATGATATAGCGTCCCGCCTTCGTTCTGTTAAGAAGGAGGCTCAGCAAAATCGCCAGCAGGATCACCCACACCAATCCAAGCGGAAACTTCGTGTCGCCTATCGTGATTTTGAAAATCTTACGCGTCCAGCCGTTCGCTACATTCGCTGCCGGCCAGGTCACGCTCGTACTGTTTGTCGCGATTGCACCAAGTCCGCGGACAATCATCATCGTACACAGCGTCGCCAGGAAGGGTGCATGTCCGCCTCTTGAGACGATCAGGCCGTTTACCGTGCCCATGATCAGGCCGCAGCCCAGCGTCACAAGAATACCAACGATAACCGGCATACCCATATGAGTGATCAGATAGCCGCCGATGATCGCATAGCAGAACATACCGGTACCGATCGAGAGATCAACACCTCCCGTAATCAGGCAGAACGTAACGCCCATGCCTAAGAAAGCCAGGTAGTATGTATAGTCCAGAATACTCAGAACGGTCGAGTACTTCCGGAAAGACGGGCTCATCGCGCAGAAGAATACAATCAGGAGAATCAGAACCAGCAGGACTACGATCTTCTGTACGCCGACTGCTCTCACAAGCGGATTGTTTGTAAATGCGTTTCCTTTTTTCTTGTCTGTCATGGTTTCTTCCACCTCCTAATTCCTGAGCGTCGCCGCGTGCATGATCTTTTCCTGTGTGGCTTCTTCGATACCCAGTTCCCCGGTCTTCTTTCCCTCACACATGACCACGATCCGGTCGCTCATTCTGAGGATCTCCGTCATCTCCGAAGAAATCATGATGATTGATTTACCCTCTGCCGCCAGTTTATTCATCAGCGTATAAATCTCACTCTTCGCGCCGACGTCAATGCCGCGGGTCGGCTCATCGAAAATCAGGATGTCGCAATTGTGCACCAGCCACTTCGCGATGACGACCTTCTGCTGGTTTCCTCCGGAGAGGTTGACAACCAGCTGATCAACGCCCGGCGTCTTGGTATTCAGCGCATCCACGTACTCCTGCGCCGCCTCGTTCTCTTTCTTCTTGTCGATGAAGATACCCTTCATGAAACGCTCAAGTGAGGCCATCGTGGAATTCTCCGCGATCGTCTTGTCGACGACGATACCATAGCGCTTGCGGTCCTCCGAGAGATAACCGATGCCGTTTCTGACAGCGTCCTGCGGAGTTTTGATATCCACCTTTTTGCCATTAATATAGACATCACCACTGTCCTTCGGATCTGCGCCGAACAGCGCTCTCGCCGTCTCGGTACGTCCGGCTCCCATCAGACCTGAGAAACCGAGAATCTCACCCTTTCTGAGTTCGAAGCTGACATCCTGCACCATGCGTCCCGCGTTCAGATGTTCTACCTTCAGCACAACCGGCGCGTCCGGAGCGACAGCGCTCTGCGTCTTCGGCTCCTCATAGATGACACGTCCGACCATCATATTGATGATGTCGTCCTTCGTGCAGTCCTCTGTAATCAGCGTACCGACGTAGCCGCCGTCACGCATGACGGTCACACGATCCGTGATCACCTTGATCTCATCCATACGGTGAGAGATGTAGACGATGCCGAGCTGCCTATCCCGCAGGTCGCGGATGATCTTGAACAGTCCCTCGATCTCCGCTTCCGTCAGTGCCGCCGACGGCTCGTCAAAGATAATGACCTTTGCATCATGGGAAATCGCCTTCGCTATCTCGCACATCTGCTGTTTTCCCACCGTCAGGCGACTCATCGTCTCCGTCGGGTCAATATCGATACCGAGGCGATCGAACAGCTTTTTCGCCTCTTCATTCATCTTCTTGTCGTCGATGAGCTTTCCCTTCATGATCTCACGCCCGATGAAGATATTCTGTGCCACCGTCAGATGCCCCATCATATTCAGCTCCTGGTGCACGATCACGATACCGGCGTCCTGCGCCTCACGCGGATTTGAGAACTCGACTTCCTTTCCTTCGTAGGTAATCGTCCCTTCATCTTTTTTATAAATACCGGTCAGGACCTTCATCAGCGTTGATTTTCCGGCTCCGTTTTCACCCATCAGCGCGTGCACTTCGCCCTTGCGGACTTCCAGATCTACATGATCCAGCGCATGCACGCCGGGGAATGATTTGTCGATGCCTTTCATGGTTAAAATTACGTCACCCATATCTGCTCTCCTTCCCCTTTCTGATTAATTGCTTCTGCGACGGCTGCGCAGATCCGCATATACAACTACCAGAACAATCAGTCCGGTGATCACATACTGGTACTGACTCTGATAGCCCATCGCGAGGATGCCAACCTGCAGGAGCGAGATGATCACAACACCGATCAGCGTGCCGCCGATGGAAGCAACGCCGCCCGCCATCGAGGTGCCGCCCATGACGCAGCCGGCGATCGCATCGTTATTGAAGGTGTCGCCGCCGCCCGGCAGAACCGTCGTGTAAACCGTAACATAGAAGATCGCCGCAACGCCGGCCAGCGCGCCGCAGATGATATAAGCCAGCATCTCCCATTTCTTCGTGTCAACACCGGAAAGCCGGACAGCCTCCCGGTTGCTTCCGATGCAGAGTATGTAGCGCCCGATCTTCGTCTGGTTCAGAACGACAGCACAGATCGCGGCTCCCACAAATAAAATAATGATACCCGTCGGAATCTCGACGCCGCCCACCGTCCATTTCACCAGATTCTGGTACCAGCCACCCGGCCAGCTGACGGACTGTGTCTTCGTAAATACACTGCCGACGCCTTTCGCAATCATCATGCTCGCCATCGAGGTGATGAAGGACGGCAGGCCACCGTAAGCCACGAGAATGCCATTGATGCATCCGAAAATGATACCCACCAGAATGCTGATCAGCAGACAGGCTCCAATCGGCAGACCATTCTTCGTGAGAAGCTGTCCTGAAATCAGCGCCGCGCAGTACATAACCGGACCGATCGAGAAGTCGATCCCGCCAGTTGCTATCACGAAGGTGACGCCCAGAGACAAAAATCCCAGGAAATAAGCATAATTGAAAATGCTCACGATACGGGAATAGCTCAGGAATGTCGTGCCTGGTTTCATAATCGGGGTAAGAATGGCAAATAAAATAAACAGCAGTACCAGTACACAGAGCAGTACCAGACTGTTGAATCCAATCTTTTTAACGATTGTATTGTTTCTGATCTTATCCACTTGTTTTCCTCCTGATTTCCTTTTGGCCGCCTATCGGACCATCTATCCCGCTCCCGTACCGTGTGTCACCAGCTGATAATGCTATTTTACTTTTGCTTTCAGCCAATGATACACGGTCTCGATCCCCCAATCCGGAAACGGCAAAGATACGTCTGTCGTGGAGATCATTCACCGGGAAAACTGAATGTATTTATTATACACAAGCAGCGTCCCACTGTCAATGAAACTCCACGACACACGCAGAAATTAACGATTATTTGATGGTTCTGTACATCGGTCCATATGCGCTGCATGCCCGGAAATCCTGGCCTTCCTTGTCCATACCGAACGCGTTCCATGCGGACGGACGGAAGATCTTCTCCTCGGGTACATTATGCATGCAAACCGGAATGCGAAGGATAGAAGCCAGGGTGATCAGGTCCGCGCCAATGTGACCGTAGCTGATCGCACCGTGGTTCGCGCCCCAGTTGTTCATCACATCATATGCGCTCTTGAAAGCGCCCTTGCCGGTGCATCTCGGTGTAAACCAGGTGCAGGGCCAGGTCGGGTTCGTGCGCTCCATCAGCTTATCAGACACCTCATCCGGAAGCTTCACAGTCCAGCCCTCAGCGATCTGCAGAACCGGTCCTAAATTCTTCACAAGATTCAGACGGATCATCGTCACCGGCATCTCCGCTCTCGTCGTGAAATGAGAGGAGAATCCGCCGCCGCGGAAGTTATCAAAACCGGCCTCGCACCATACGGTCGCATCGGTCATCTTCTTAATATCCTCCTCGGTCACATCCCACCACTGCTTCATGACTGCGTTGCCATCCGCGTCACGGCACTCACCGCAGGCGTCCAGGCAGGCCGCGCCGGAATTCAGCAGATGGATAACACCGCCGTTCTCCTTCGCTACACCCTCAAAATCATAGCCGGTCACGCGCTTCGTTGCCTCCGGCGACCAGTAGGTACGCACGTCCGCAAAGATCTGTGCGCGTCCGGTCAGCAGCTTCATGAACAGCATGCCAAGGCCGTTCAGTACATCATTCTCTGTCGCCAGCACGAGCGGCTCCTTCTTGCCCTCAAAATCAAAGGTAGAATTCAGTACTGCCTCCGGGTAGTCACAGTTCGGCCAGTGATCGGTCCACTGACGCTGTCCCTGGAAACCGGCAGCGATCGCGTTATGTCCGGCCATCTCCTCCTCAAACTGCTCCGGAAGTTCCGGATTGCCCAGCATCAGATCCTTGATGATGCAGTACATCTTGATCGTGAACTCCCACTGCTTATCCTTCTGCTCACGGTTGAACTTTACGAAGTCCGGATTGTCATCACGGCCTTCCTTGCAGTGCTCCTTCGTCCAGGCGAGCGCCCTCTCGTACTCCGCCTTATTGTAAATGCCTTCCTCCATACGGCGCAGAATCTCGACTTCGTCCACAGACTCCACATGCATGCCAAGATATTCCTCGATGAAGTTGGAATCAATGATCGAACCGCCGATACCCATGCAGATGGAACCGATCTGCAGGTAAGACTTGCCTCTCATCGTCGCTGCAGCAACCGCCGCACGTCCGAAGCGGAGCAGCTTCTCCTTCACATCCTCCGGAATCTCGCTCACCTGATCGATGTCCTGCACCTCATGCCCATAAATACCGAAAGCCGGAAGTCCCTTCTGCGCATGCGTCGCCAGAACGCTCGCCAGATAGACCGCGCCCGGACGCTCTGTGCCGTTGAAGCCCCACACTCCCTTGATGGTCATCGGATCGGCATCCATCGTCTCCGAACCGTAGCACCAGCACGGCGTCACGGTCAGCGTGATGTCCACGCCCTCCCTGCGGAACTTCTCCGCACAGGCCGCGCTCTCCGGATAACGCCCAATCGAGGTGTCCGCGATCACAACCTTCACCGGCTCTCCATTGGAATAACGAAGATTCTCCTCGTATAACTTCTTTGCCGCCTGTGCGATCTCCATTGTCTGGTCTTCCAGGCTCTCACGAAGCTTCATCGGTCCACGCCGTCCATCAATCACAGGACGAATGCCAATCACGGGATAACCGCCGATCAGTCCTCTCTTTGCCATAATGCTTCCTCCTTCTCATAACGTCGTTCTTTTCCCTGCCGGAAAAATCCGGCAATGTGATCAAATCAGAACCTTTTCACATAGATTTATTATAAAAAATGACAAACGCAAACAAAAGTGATATACTATCAAAGAATAGCACAATATTCACCCATTATAATACAGAAAAGATGGAGACCTTTTATGAAATATCTTGACTACCGGGAACGGCGCGAACAGGGAACCTTTACCTTCCCGATCGCGTTCTACCATCAGACCTCTTACAGTCCGCGCTACTACATGACCTACCACTGGCATCTGTATTACGAAATCATTCACATTCTCTCAGGAGAATTCCGGCTCACCCTCGACAGTCTCACCCGCACCTATCAGGCGGGGGACGTCGTCCTCATCACAGGAGGAACGCTGCATGGAGGTGATCCGACGGATCACAGCTGTGTCTATGACTGTATTCTATTTGATCTGGAATTTCTGCTGAAAGATAACCATGCCTGCGCGAAAACCATTCAGGATATCAGGGATCACAAGATTCTGATCCACACGCTGCTCTCAGAGCGCAGCAGCTCCATCGTGCCAATCGTCGACCAGCTGACCGACGCACTCTCCCGGCGTGAAACCGGGTATGAGTTTCTGACGCAGGGATACCTCTATCAGCTCCTCGGCGTCATTCTCAGCGAACATTTATATGAAGAAAACAAAAGCAACGCTGTCGTCGCTGAGCGACTGAATTCCATCAAAAGCGTGCTGGCCTACATATCGGACAATTATTCCGGTAATATCAGTCTGGACAGCCTTGCAAAAATTGCAGGGATGAATCCGAAGTATTTCTGTCGCTGTTTTCGCAGTGTAACCGGACGCACGCCGATCGACTATCTGAATTATTATCGGATTGAATGTGCCTGCGAGATGCTCTCCACAAAAAATCTCTCTATCAAGGAGACTGCAATCACCTGCGGCTTCAACGATGAAAGCTATTTTATCCGTATTTTTCATAAATATAAAGGAACTACGCCCAAAAAATTTTTAAAAGCAGAATTTGCATAGGAGGACTCTATGGATAAACCGAAAAGCCTGTTAGTTAAAAATGTAGAATACCTTGTGACCTGCGATGATCAGGACCGTGTACTCGAACATGTCAATGTATTCGTAAAGGACGGCGTTATCATCTCTGTCGGGGCTGAGGCACCCCAGGCAGATGAAGTGATCCATGCGGACGGTATGGTCCTGTACCCGGGTCTCATCAACACACACCACCATCTCTACCAGACCTTCAGCCGCAATCTTCCGGAAGTACAGAACATGGAGCTGTTCCCATGGCTGAAAACACTTTATGAAATCTGGAAAAATCTGAATGAGGAGGTCGTTCGCGACAGCTCTCTGACCGGTCTTGGCGAACTTCTGAAGACCGGCTGCACAACCTGCCTCGACCACCACTATGTATTTCCAAAGGACGCGGGCGATCTGATCGGCGCGCAGTTTGCGGCGGCGGATTCTCTGGGCATCCGCTTCTATGCGACAAGGGGAAGCATGGACTTAAGTGTCAAGGACGGAGGCCTGCCGCCTGACAGTGTCGTACAGGACGTGGATCAGATTCTTCAGTCCTCGGAGGACTGCGTAAGGAAATATCATGACAACAGCCGCTATGCCATGCATCAGGTCGCGCTTGCTCCCTGTTCTCCCTTCAGTGTGAGTGCAGAGTTACTCCGCGAGTCCGCTGCACTTGCCCGGAGACTGGGCGTCCGTCTGCACACCCACCTTGCGGAGATGAAGGATGAGGAGGCCTACACACTCGAACATTTCGGGATGCGCCCTCTCGCCTACATGGAAAGTCTCGGCTGGATCGGGCCGGACGTGTGGTATGCGCATGGTATTCATTTCACGAAGGAGGAACTGCATCGCCTTGCCGGGACACAGACCGGCGTCGCACACTGCCCGATTTCCAATATGAAGCTCTCCTCCGGGATCGCACGGCTTCCGGAAATGTTGCAGTTCGGCGTGCCGGTCGGGCTTGCAGTGGACGGCTCCGCAAGTAATG
>JAJPZP010000179.1:0-6778 GCA_021204285.1 Lachnospiraceae bacterium
GATTTCCTGTTATATGATAAAGATTCGCAATTGGAAATGAGGGTTCCGGGAAACCTGAAAAATGTCATTGAAAGTCCATAAATAATGACATATTATAAAAATAAATCCATAAAATATGGGACATGGGAAACGGTTCCTGATGAAATACTCTCGTGCGGGCTGCGGAAACCTGCGGCAAGGAAAATGATCTTACAGAAGAGATCGGAAGGAGGAAAAATGGATAAGGAAAAAGAAACGATGATGCGACAGGAAGGGAAACATGAACTGGAAAGACTGCTTCGCTGGATTGCCGAAAATCGGGAGCAGTGGCTGTGTATTTGTGATCCGGAATATTTTGGCCTGTCGGTAGGGAAGAGACGCGAGCTGATCGAGAACCTGAAGGAGGCAGGGCTCTACACGGCGGCATATATCGTGTTCTGGACAGCCGGCGCCCGCTCGCCGGAGCTGGAAGGAGCCCGGACGCAGCTGGTAAATGAGGCGATCGCGGAGCTTTCAGTCGATGACGTCATGGAACGGATGGAAAAAATTCTGGAACCTTATAAATAAGAAGAAGCACTGCCTGATCGGCTGGCCATTATGGTCAGCCGATTTTTTGCGCGCTGTTTTACAGTGTATAAAGGCGAAATGCAAATAATAACATTGCATTTGCAAAGCACAAATGTTACAATGAGCGAAGAATAAAGACGGTATTGCCTGCTTGATACAGAGAACTGAGGGAGTAACGGGCCAGACCCGGTTATGAAGGAGGCGGAAAATAAGGTGCGAGCCGACCTGCGACTACAGGACGATTCCGCAGGAGTACAAAGGGGAAAGGGAATAAATTATATGAAAAATGGAAGAAAATGGTTGATATTCTTGTTGGCGCTGGTTCTGGTGCTGGGAATGGCACCGGGGGGGCGTGTCGGCCACGGCGGCAGATGGAAATAACGGAGGGACAGAAACGACTGCGGATGAGGGTGACGGAGAAGAGGATAATAGTGCAGATAGCCAGGATGGATCCGGGGAGACGAACCTGACGCTGACATTGACGTCGAAGACCCTGACTGTTGATGCCTCAGCGACGGAGGTGGAGGGCGAAACCTATACATCGATCCAGGATGCGCTTGACTATATAAGCGATCAGGATGATAAGGATGGCTGGACTATCACGGTTGAGTCTGGTACATATACCTATTTTACGGTGAATCAGTATATCAGTAATCTGACTATCAAAGGCGAGAATGGCGCAACAGTGGATTGCTCCGATGGTTCCATTCAGCTGATGGGCGATACCATCACTCTGGAAGGCCTGACCTTTACGGCAAAAGATACCGCCTGGAGTGTCCCCGTGATCAAGGATGCCTCCAGTAATGCAGGGCTTTTTTATGATTCGATGGTAACAATCAAGAACTGCGATTTTATAGGAACAAATGCAGGCTGTGCGCTCTGGATCTGTCGTTTAAATGCAACGGTAAAGGATTGTACTTTTGACGGCTTCAGCTATGCGATTGAGATCATTAACGAGACAAGCATTGCTGCCAAAATCGATACAGAGATTACGACCGGCACGATTACGATCGATGGTAACACCGTGACGAACTGCGACTTCTTTGTTCACTATGGAGTGCGATCCGGGATTACCTTTGTTGTTGCGAATAATATAGTGACCGGCTCCTCAGACAAGATCTGCGCTTCTCTTTTTGCCTGGAAAGGCGAAAGCATCACGGTGACCGGTAATACATTTATCTATGCCGCCTTTGGCCTGCAGAATGCGATCAATGGGGTAAGCGCAAAAGGTTTTCTTGATACAAACACTTTTGATGAGCACAGCTATGTGGTCGACGATTATTACAACTATAGTACAAAGGCAGATTATTCTGCGACCTACTATGCGAAGGAGATTGCCGGGAAGACGCCGGTGTGGTCTGTGGATACAGAAAATACTGGAGATTATGCCGATAAATTTACGGCAGCCTTATCTGGCCGTGAAAATGATAACCCGCTGATCTTCACGACGACAGGCGGCATAGGCGATCTGGTCTGCATGGGTCTGGCATACCATGCGATCAATCTGGATTATATCGAGGATCCGGAGCCGGAACAAGAAACGGAGACGCCGGAAACCCCATCCGACACCTCTTCGCACAGTTCCTCATCGGGTTCCGGCTCCAGCAGCTCGAGTTCCGAAGTGACGGCTGTCACCTCGGCGCAGACCGGCGATACCACGAATATCTGGCTGCCGCTTCTGGGTCTCCTTGTGGCGATTGCGGGGCTGGGAAGTTTTGGTGGTGCGTTCTCGGGCTTTATGATATACTTCCATGAGAGACGCAATCGAGGAGGAATCTGAAAATGAAAGATTACAGCAGCACGTCGCCGGAGGAAATATGGAAGCGGATCCGTTCCGGGGAGATTGATTATCAGACCTCGGGCATGTGCGCGGGTTACGCGCAGGCAAATCTGGTCATTCTGCCGAAGCGCTACGCGGACGATTTCAAAGAGTTTGCGAGGAAGAATCCGAAGCCCTGTCCGATTCTGGAGATCGTGGAGGGGACGCCGGACATTCATGCCATGGGAGAGGGCGCCAGCATCGTGACGGATCTCCCGCGGTATTATGTGTATCGGAACGGTGTCCGGACGGAGGAGCTGACAGACGTCTCCTCCTACTGGAAGGAGGATTCGGTCGCATTCCTGATTGGCTGCAGCTTTTCCTTTGAGGAGGCGCTGATGAGTGCCGGCATCGAGGTGCGCCACATTGTGATGGGGCGCAATGTGCCGATGTATAAGACGAATATCGCCTGCGCGGAGGCAGGCGTATTCCGGGGGCCGATGGTGGTCAGCATGCGTCCGATGACGCCCCAGGACGCGCAGCGGGCGAAGGAGATCACGGAACGTTACCCGAATGTCCACGGCGGCCCGGTTCAGATCGGGGATCCGGAGGCCATTGGCATCAGGGATATTGACCGGCCGGATTACGGCGACTCTGTCGAGATCCGGGAGGGGGAGATCCCGGTATTCTGGGCCTGCGGCGTGACGCCCCAGGCGGCGATTGAGAATGCGAAGCTTCCGCTTGTTATCACGCATGCCCCGGGTCATATGTTCATCACAAATGTGAAGAATACAGAGCTGAACGATTACCTTGAAGCCCGGAAGCAAAAATAATTAAAAAAACACTTGCATTTACGAAGAACCTATGATATATTAGTCAAGTCGGTACGAAAGCCGCGTGGTGGATTGGTCAAGGGGCTAAGACGCCGCCCTCTCACGGCGGAAACAGGGGTTCGATTCCCCTATCCACTACTCGCAGGAGCGCGAAGATCTTGGAAAAGGTTTTCGGGCTCTTTTTCTTTTTAAAATCTTTTAATCTGTCTAAGCTGTCCTTGTTTTATCCGATGCGTTTTGCTATAATACAATAGGGTTAGAAGTGCTTAAGAAGGAGGCTGACGGTTCCTATGATGGCTTTTATTATTTATGTTGTGATTATCGTGCTGATTTTTCGTTATACGAGGAAGAAGAGGAAAGCCAGCTCCAACAGCAGAGGGCGTGCTGCAGATAAGGCCAGCCAGGCTTCGCCGTCTGCCGCTGCATCGACGTCGAAAAAGAACCTGCTGAAGAGGCAGAAGGCGTCGGCCAGGCCGAATCAGAAAAGGGAGACGAAGCAGACCGCGCAGGAGAAGCAGTACAGCGCGAAGACGCGGGGCTCGAGTGATAACTGCAGTTATGAGGCGGCCTATTCCAAAGGACAGCCCGCCAGACTGGGACTTCGCGGCGATTACGGAGAGGAAGTCCGCCAGGGGCAGATCTGTGTCCGCTGTGGCTATTGCGGGGCGGAAAATCTGGTTCCTGCAGGGAGCAGGGAACATTATCATTGTTATTTTTGCTGGGAAAAATTATAAGGGGACAGTGATCTGATGGGAAATATAGCGATCATCACGGACAGCAACAGCGGCATTTCACAGGAGTGGGCGAAGGAACTGGGAATCTATGTCATCCCGATGCCGTTTACGATTGACGGGAAGGAGTTCCTTGATGGAGTCACGCTCTTTCCGGAGAATTTTTACGCTTATCTGGAGCAGGATGCGGACGTGTGCACTTCCCAGCCATCTCCGGAGTCTATCACGAAGCTGTGGGACGAGCTGCTTCAGACGCATGACGAGATTGTCCATATTCCCATGTCGAGCGGCCTCTCCGGCAGCTGCCAGACCGCGCGGATGCTGGCGGAGGACTATGATGGGAGAGTGCAGGTGGTTGACAATCAGCGGATCTCCGTCACGCAGGTCTGTTCGGTGCTGGACGCGCTTCATCTGGCCGCGGCAGGCAGGAGTGCGGCGCAGATTCGGGAAGCCCTGGAGAGAGAGGGGCTTGAGGCCAGTATCTATATCATGGTGCCGACACTGAAATATCTGAAGAAGGGCGGCAGAGTCACGCCGGCCGGTGCGGCGCTCGGGACGATGCTGCGGCTGAAGCCGGTATTGCAGATTCAGGGCGGGAAACTGGACGCCTTCGCGAAGGTGCGCACGGTCAACGCGGCTAAGTGCACGATGCTGGACGCGCTGCATAAGGACAGGAAGGAGCGCTTTGCGGACGTCCGGATGCAGTTCGCGATTGCGCATACGCGTAACGAGGCGGCTGCGCAGGAATTTAAAAAAGAGATCGAGGCAGAGTTCCCGGATCAGACGAATATCCTGGTGCATGAGCTGTCCCTGAGCGTTGCCTGTCATATCGGGGCGGGCGCTCTGGCCTGCGGATGCGCTAAGATAATGGAAGTATAGTAGTAAAGATAGAAAAGAGGGTATGATCCATTGGACAAGTATGAGTATCGCCTGAAAGCGGAGCAGATAGAGAAGCTGGCCAAAAAGAAGGACTATAAGAGCGCGGCGAAGATCGCGGATTCCATCGACTGGCGGCGTGTGCGCAATCTGAATATGCTCTATATCGTCGCGGAAGTTTATGAAGCGGAGGAGCGATATGAGGATTGCATGGAGATCCTGAATATTGCCTATGACCGCGCTCCGGTGGGGCGGATGCTGCTGTATAAGATGACAGAGGTTGCGACGAAGATGCACCAGTTTCAGGAAGCAATCGCTCTCTATCGTGAGTTTGTGAAGGTCGCGCCCCACGACCAGAGTCGTTATATTCTGAAGTATCAGATCTACCGTGAGCGCGGCTCTGCCGTGACGGATCAGATTCAGATTCTGAAAGATTACAAAACCTATGAATATCAGGAGCGCTGGGCTTACGAACTGGCCAGCCTCTATGCCGAGGCGGGGATGGAGGATGACTGTGTCCGGGAGTGCGATGAACTGATCCTGTGGTTCAGCGAGGGCGAGTATGTCCGCAAGGCGATGGAGCTGAAGCAGAGATACCAGCCTCTGACCGCTGCGCAACAGAAAAAATATGACAATCCGGGCAAGCTTGTCATATCGAGCGATGATTTTGAGGAGACAGAGGTTGCGGTCGATGCCGGAAAGTTCAGCACGATGAATCTGCAGGCGGAGCTGGCGGCGAATCTGGACGAGCTGCTGCATTCGCAGGAGGCGATTGATATCCCGGATCTTGGAAAAGCGGGGCCTGAGGCAGAAGCGATACCTGAGCCGGAAGCGGCGCCTGAGCCAGAGCCTGTCCCGCAGGCAGAGGAGAAGGCAGAAGAGGAAGAGATCGGGATTGAGCTGGTGGAACTGAGTCTGGACGAGCTGGAGGATGAGATTCCGGAGGCGATTGTGGAACCGGAGGCAGTTGAAGAGCCGGAGCCAGTTGTGGAGCCGGAGGCGATTGTGGAGCCGGAGCCGGTTGAAGAGCCGGAGGATTTGCCGCCGGAGTTTGAGCTCCTGTGCGATTTTGAGGAACTGCTGGATGTGCCGGAAGAGGAGGTTCCGGCTGAGACGGAAGAAGAAGCAGAAGACGTGGAAAAAGCGGCGGAAGTGGCTGCGCCCGTATGTGAGCCGACAGCGCCTGTTGACGAGCCGGAGGCGGAAGAGGCTGAGCCGGATGCGCTGGATCTGGAGGAGCTGAGTCTGGAAGAATTCCATCTGGAAGAGCTTGGCCTCTGTGATCTGGAAGAAACTACCGCGGAGCCGGAACTGACCGAGGCGGAGCTTTCCGCATCGGAGCTTGCGGAACCGGAACCCGTCGTGCCGGAGCTTGTCGAACCTGAGGTGGCAGAACCTGAGCCTGTCGAATCTGAAACGGTGGAACCTGAGCCTGTCGAATCTGAAACGGTAGAACCTGAGCCTGCCGGGCCTGAGCCGGAACCGATAGAAGCGGAGATCCCGGAGCTGCCGGAGGAGGAAACGCTGGAATCAAAGCTCCAGACCGGTTCACTCTCCATCCCGGATGTTCTGGCTGAGTGGGAGGATCAGAAGGCGAAGACGGAGGCAATTCTGGAGGCGGGAGCCGAGAATGCCCAGGCGCGCAAGGCGCGGGTGAAGCAGGAGACCGCGGAGCTGATGAAGATTATTTCCGGGGCGACGGCGGAGATCCCGGATGATGTGCGTCAGATTCTGAACGAGATTGAGCAGGAGCAGCAAAAGACGGATGCCGCAGTTGTGACGGAGGACGATCTGCCGCAGGATGTGGACGCGGAAGAGGAAGATGCGGGGGACGGAGAACTCCTGCATGACCTGGGACAGGATCTGGGTAACCTGGAAATTGAGGAGAGAAAGAAACCGGTAACGTCCGAGACGGCATCTCTGAATACGATTCAGGAACTGGAACGCTCCCTGGCGGCGCAGACGGCGGAAAAGGCGGTGAAGGCCGGACACCTGACACGGGAACAGGCGCGACTGTTCACCTATTTTACCTC
>JAJPZP010000179.1:6788-11702 GCA_021204285.1 Lachnospiraceae bacterium
CAGTTGTCCCGCTTGTTGAAGGGCGCCGCGGATGTAAATAAGAGCAGCTCCTCCAGCGGAAACCTTGTGATAACCGGTCCGCGTGGAAACGGAAAGACGACGCTGGCGATCGACGTGGTGAAGGCGTTGCAGAAGGAGAAGCGGATCGAGGGCAGGAAGCTCGCGAAGGTCAGCGGAAAGAAACTGAATTCGAAGGATATTTACGATGTATTTTCCAAACTGAAGGGCGGTGCGCTGATCATCGAAGGCGCGGGCGGCCTGGCGGATGAGATGCTGGTGGGCTTAAGCCTTGTGATGGAGGGTGATACAGGGGGCCTTCTGGTGATCCTTGAGGATTCCGCAGAGGAGATCGAGCGTATCTTCCTGAAAAACAAGAACTTTGCCTCGAAATTTGATTATACGATTGATATCCCGGTTTTCAGCAACGATGAGCTGGTGAACTTCGGAAAGGCTTACGCGCAGGAAGCGGGATATGCTTTTGATGAATTCGGAGTTCTGGCTTTGTACGACCGGATTGGCAGTCGCCAGACGATCGGGCATAATGTGACAGTGGCCGAAGTCAAGGACATTATTGATGCTGCAGTTGAGCATGCAGAAAAGAGTACGATCGGACATATGATTGCCCGGATCACCGGGAAAAATGTCGATGAGGACGGAAACCTTCTGCTGAAGGAAGAGGATTTTTAAAAAAGTGCTTCCGGCGATTCTCCAAAAATCGCCGGAAGTTTTTTCAGAGTTTGTATGCGGGCTACTGCGCGGCAGCCTTGGCGAAACCGGTATCGACGAGCTCCTCGTAGGGCGTCCATGCGTCCAGTTCACCGGCTTCCTGGAGAATGTTCTGCAGGAGTTCAAAGCTCTCTTCCTCGAAAATCAGATTTTCTTTCCAGGTATCCTGCTCGTAGTAGCGTGTGATGATTGCCGTGATTGTATCGAGATCCGTCTCCGCAAACTGCGGCTGGATGACCTCCGCAATTTCAGCGGGCGTGTGGGTCTGCACGTAGTCCATGCCCTTTTGCAGCGCGTTCGTGAAGGCCTGTATGAGCTCCGGATTTTCAGTGAGATTGCTCTGTTTCACACAGTAGGCGGTGTAGGGAACATAGCCGGATGCCTCGCCGAGTGAGGCGACGACATAGCCTTCGCCCTGCTGTTCGAGCGCCGTGGCGCTGGGTTCAAACTCGACAGTAAAGTCGGCGTCACCTCCCATAAAGGCCGCTGCGGTAGAGCCGAAATCGATGCTCTGATCGATCGTCAGGTCCGTCTCCGGATCCATTCCATTTTTCTTCAGGATAAATTCAAAGACCATCTCCGGCATGCCACCTGCGCGTCCACCAAGCACATAACTGCCCTTTAAATCCGTCCACGTGAAATCCTCCATTGGTTCTCTCGACACGAGGAAATTTCCAGCGCGTTGTGTGAGCTGGGCGAAATTGACGAAGCAGTCGTCGGAGTCCTGATTATAGATGTAGATCGAGGATTCACTTCCCATGAAACCGATGTCCGCCTCACCAGCGATCAGCGCGGCGGCCACATTGTCGGCGCCCGCGCCGTTGACAAGTGTGAGCGCGATGCCCTCTTCCTCGAAATAGCCGTTCTCGATCGCCACATACTGCGGCGCGTAAAAGATGGAGTGTGCGACTTCGTTCAGGGTGACGGGAGTCAGCCCCTCCGCGGTTTGCCCGCTTTTGCCATTACAGCCGCACAGGGCGAAGACAGAGACACAGACCAGAAGAAAACAGAGAATTTTTTTCATTTTCTTTCCTTCGCAGGAATCTTTAGTGTAATATATGCGAAGGAGAAGCTTTGGTGAAGGTCTATTTATCGGAATTATCGTCAGAGTCATCGCCCCGGAAGAGCCGGAACAGCCACAGATAAATATACATGAGCACCGGGATCACGACGGTGGCGACGAGAGAAAGCATCAGCAGTTCCTTCGCGCGCTCACCCTGGAAAAAGGAGAGGATGAAAGTGCAAAGATACAGAAGGCAGATAATAACAATGGCGATGATCGCCAGAATGCGTTTGATTTTGCGGTACATGGAATGGCTCCTTTCTGAATAGTTACTATTATAGATGCAATTGTCGGCGCCTGCAAGCGTAAAACGTTTGTCAGACTTCGATTCCTGTGATAGACTGGAAGATACCGGAATCAAAGAAAAGAAAGAGGAATATCCGATGGACAATCTGGAAACACTGAACAGGGAACAGCGGGAGGCGGTGCTCTGCACGGAAGGGCCGCTTCTGATTCTGGCGGGAGCCGGATCGGGCAAGACGCGGGTACTGACCTGCCGTATTGCCTATTTAATAGAAGAGTGTGGTGTGAACCCGTGGAATATCCTGGCGATCACCTTTACGAATAAGGCGGCGGGTGAGATGCGCGAGCGCGTGGACAAGATGGTGGGCTACGGCTCGGAGAGCATCTGGGTCAGCACCTTCCACTCGGCCTGCGTGCGGATCCTGCGCCGCCATATCGATCAGCTCGGCTATGACACGAATTTTTCGATCTACGATGCGGAGGACCAGAAGACGGTGATCAAGGACGTATGCCGCCGCATGCAGCTCGACACGAAGGTCTACAGGGAGCGCGCGGTGCTCGCGGCAATCTCCCACGCGAAGAACGACTGCATTTCCCCGGAGGAGCTGCGCCTGCAGGCCGGGGACGACTTCCGTCAGCAGAAGATCGCGCAGGCTTACCTCGAATATCAGAAGGAGCTGAAGAAAAACAACGCGCTCGATTTCGACGATCTGCTGGTGAAGACCGTGGAGCTTTTGCGGGTCTGCCCCGATGTGCTGCAGTATTACCGGGATCGTTTTCAGTATATTCTTGTGGACGAGTATCAGGACACGAATACGGTGCAGTTTCAGATGATCAGCATTCTGGCCGGGGAGCACCACAATCTCTGCGTGGTCGGGGACGATGACCAGTCCATCTATAAATTCCGCGGCGCGAATGTCCGAAATATTCTCGACTTTGAGTCGGTGTTCCCGGAGGCAAAGGTCGTGAAGCTGGAGCAGAATTACCGCTCGACGCAGCACATTCTCGACGCGGCGAACGGGGTCATCGCGCACAATCACGGGCGTAAGGCCAAGGCACTCTGGACGGACAACGGGGCGGGAGAGCCGGTGGATTTCCGGCAGTTCCAGACCGGCTATGAGGAAGCGGAGTACATAGCGGGCGAGATTCGCCGCATGAGAGCGTCCGGGGAGGCGGAGTATAAGGATTTCGCGGTGCTGTACCGGACGAACGCCCAGTCCCGCGCCTTCGAGGAGAAATTCCTGTACGCGAACATTCCGTATCGTCTGATCGGTGGCGTGAACTTCTATTCCCGCAGAGAGATCAAGGACGTGCTCGCCTATCTCAAGACGATTGACAACGGCCTGGACGACCTGGCGGTGAACCGGATTATCAATGTGCCGAAGCGCGGCATCGGAGCCGTGACGCTGAATAAGGTACAGAGCTATGCGACTTCCCGTGGTATCAGCTTTTTCGAGGCGCTGGAGGCGGCGAATGAGATCCCGGGTCTTGGCAAGGCGGCGCTGAAGATTCAGGGCTTTGTGACGCTGATCCACTCGCTGCGGCTGCGTCTTGCGGAGCTCTCGATCGAAGAGCTGATCGATGAAATTCTGGAGCGGACCGGCTATGCGCAGGAACTGAAGGATGAGAACACCGAGGAATCGCTCGCCCGCCTGGAAAATATCGGCGAGTTGATCAGCAAGGCGACTCTCTATGAAGAGAGCGAGGAGAATCCGACGCTCGGCGGTTTCCTGGAGGAGGTGGCGCTGGTCGCGGATATTGACAGTATGGATGATTCAGATGATCGTGTGCTGTTGATGACGCTCCACAGTGCGAAGGGACTGGAATTCCCCTACGTCTATTTGACGGGTATGGAGGATGGCCTGTTCCCGAGTTATATGTCGATCGCGGCGGACAATGCCGAGGAGGAGATCGAGGAGGAGCGGCGGCTCTGCTATGTGGGCATCACGCGCGCCATGAGGCACCTGACGTTGACCTGTGCGCGCGTCCGGATGATCCGTGGAGAAAATCAGTACAACAATGTCTCCCGCTTTATACGGGAGATTCCACCGGAGACGCTCGCACGCAGGGATGCACTTCCACGGATCCCGAAAGCCCAGGCGGCTGCCCGCGGTGCCGAACGGGAGAAGGCGAGGGAGGCTTTCCGCGCGAAACCGGCCGGCCTCGAACAGTTCAAGGTGAAGAAGGCCTCATCACTGGAGTACGGAGTCGGAGACCGCGTGCGGCATATGAAGTTCGGCGAAGGCACGGTGCTGGAGATCAGCGACGGCGGATGCGATTATGAGGTGAAGGTGGAGTTTGATCGCGTGGGCGTAAAGCGGATGTTCGCCTCCTTCGCGAAGCTGAAAAAGCTTGACTGATTGCATAATCAGCGGAAGTATGCTATACTTGGACATTATAAAAAGAAAAGAGGTATCCGTCATGAACAGTCGTATAGAGGATTTACTGAATGCAGCGAAGACCAATGAGATGCTCGGTGAATTGCTTCATATTAAGAAGGAAGAAGAAAAGAAAAAGAACGCGTTGATGTGGGTACTGATCACGATCGGTGCAGTGCTCGCAGTGGTGGGTATCGCCTATGCGGTGTACCGCTTCTTCACGCCGGATTATCTGGAGGATTTCGACGAGGATTTTGATGAAGACTTCGACGATGATTTCTTCGACGATGATGAGCTCGAGGACGCGGAGGTCGAAGACGAAGAGGATGACGAGAGCGAGGACGCGGAAGAATAGGCAGCAAATAACAAAATAATAAGAGATGAGATGTGGTTCCTCCTGTCCGGTCTAAGGGTCGGGCGGGAGGATTTTTCTTATATAAAGTTCTGGACGATCCAGCCCGCATAATAAGGCGCTATGTGTGGTCATGTTGAGGCATGGAGTAA
>JAJPZP010000179.1:11712-12535 GCA_021204285.1 Lachnospiraceae bacterium
AAAAACGAAGAAGAAAAAAGTACAGATCTGCGAGGGCACGATCGAAAAGCTGGACTTTCCGAATAAAGGCAGAATTCAGATCGACGGAAAGACCGTGACCGTGAAGGGCGGTCTTCCCGGACAGCGGGTGCGCTTCGCGGTGCAGAAAGTCCGCAGCGGACGCGCGGAGGGCCGTATCCTCGAGGTGCTGGAACGGTCGGAATTGGAGTGCGAGCCGGGCTGCCCGCATTATCCGGCCTGTGGCGGCTGCGTCTACCAGAGTCTTCCTTACGAGGAGCAGCTGAAGCTGAAGGCGGGGCAGGTGAAGGAGCTGTTGGATGAAGCGGTGAAAGACTTTGCTTACGAATATCGCTTTGAAGGGATCGAGGAGAGCCCGCGGTGTCTCGCCTACTGGAACAAGATGGAGTTTTCCTTCGGCGACGAGGTGAAGGACGGTCCGCTCTCGCTCGGTATGCATAAGAGGGGCAGCTTTTATGACATCGTGACCGTGGATCACTGTGAGATCGTGGACGAGGATTTCCGGAGGATTCTGCGCGCGACGCTTGACTATTTCACGGCGAAGGAAACGCCGTTCTACCGGAAGCTGCGGCATGAGGGCTATCTGCGCCATCTGCTCGTGCGCAAGGCTGTGCGCACGGGGGAGATCCTTGTCTCGCTCGTGACGACGACGCAGATAGAAATGGATCTTGGCGGCTGGCGAGACGCGCTGCTCGCGCTCCCGCTGGACGGGAATCTGGCGGGCATTCTCCACACGAAGAACGATAGTCTCGCGGATGTGATACAGAATGACGGCACAGACATTCTGTACGCATAAGATTATTTG
>JAJPZP010000059.1 GCA_021204285.1 Lachnospiraceae bacterium
CTATAGAATTGTTTTGAACCCGTCATTCGAAAGGTCGCGAAGCCGTATGCGTAGTTCCTGTTAAAATCGCCATCTGGGAATCGAAAGCACTTATCGTGCGGCAGGCTGCGTCACGACTTGCCCCGGAGGCTCATTTGTTTCTCGCCTGCAGATGATGAAAATCCATCGAAGCTGTCTCCAATGTTCTCCCTGTTATGGGGGTCCCCCGCTGGCCTGCTCGTGGTGTGCGCACCTTTGCAGAGGCTGACAAAAAAATTTTGTTGCGTAGTATAGTTTTCGCTACAGCGGGCATACTGTAACTGTACCGAAGAGAAATGAAATACTTATCCTCCCCTTGACGAATCCGTCTGCCGTCCGTGAACGGCAGGCGGATTTTTGCTTGCATCCCGGGGCTTTCGATAGTAGAATAGTGCCATGAGCAGGAAAAGAGACAGAAGGGAAGGTACAAAGGATAAACCCATGAACAAGAAGAAATATAACATTGTGATTGCAGGCACCGGCTATGTCGGCCTGTCGAATGCGGTGCTGCTCGCACAGCATCATGCGGTGCAGGCGGTAGATATTCTGCAGGAAAAAGTTGATCAGATCAATCAGGGCAAGTCGCCGATTGTAGATAAAGAGATTGAGGAATACCTCGCTTCCGGAAAGCTTGATCTTACCGCGACGATTGATGCCCGCGCGGCCTACAGCCAGGCGGATTATGTGATTATCTCGACGCCGACAAATTACGACCCGGTTAAGAATTATTTTGATACCAGTTCTGTGGAACAGGTGATTGGACTGGTCATGGAGTGCCGCCCCACTGCGGTTATGGTTGTGAAGTCCATGGTTCCGGTCGGTTTTACGGAAAAGATGTATGAGAAGTACGGTTGTGAGAATCTTCTGTTCTCCCCTGAGTTTCTGCGGGAGGGAAGGGCGCTTTATGACAATCTTTATCCTTCACGTATCATTGTGGGTGTGCCGGAGGGACGCGAGGATTTACAGGCAGCGGCACAGATTTTTGCGGGGCTTTTGCAGGAGGGTGCTCTGAAGGAGAATATTCCGACCCTGTTTATGGCGCCAACGGAGGCGGAGGCGGTGAAACTGTTCGCCAATACCTATCTTGCGCTGCGCGTATCCTATTTTAATGAGCTGGACACCTATGCGGAGGTGCGGGGTCTGAACACGCAGGATATTATCGATGGCGTATGCCTTGACCCGCGAATCGGCACGCATTACAATAATCCTTCCTTCGGCTATGGCGGTTACTGCCTGCCCAAGGATACGAAGCAGCTTCTGGCCAATTATGAGGATGTACCGGAGAATCTGATCCAGGCGATTGTAGATGCGAATCGTACCAGAAAGGACTACATCGCGACCCGGGTCCTGGAGAAGGCCGGTTATTTTGACGGCGGAAATGGGCGCAACGGTCTGCCTGGCCGACAGGTATGTGTCGGTGTCTACCGCCTGACGATGAAGGCGGGCAGTGACAATTTTCGTCAGAGTTCGATCCAGGGCGTCATGAAGCGTATCAAGGCGAAGGGCGCGGAGGTCGTGATCTACGAGCCGACTTTAGAGGACGGCAGCCGTTTCTTCGGCAGCCTTGTCGTCAATGACCTTACACGATTCAAGGATATGTGCGACGCGATCATCGCAAACCGCTACGGCGCGGAGCTGGACGATGTGAAGGAGAAGGTGTACACGAGAGATATTTTCCGTCGGGACTGAGCGAAAAACTGCAAAAGAGAGGTTTGTTTTACAGTGACGAAAAAGTGTGTTACAATACAGACACTCTTTACCGGACGAGAAAAAGATAATCGGAGTTGAGTCGATATGTATTATAAGAAGAATCAGCTCATGGAGCTTGCAGTCTGCCTGGCGGACCTTCTGATCACATGTTTTAGTTTTCTTGTGGCGGGGATGCTCCGTTATGAGAGATTTTTTGGATTTAAAAACTCAGAGAATCTGAGGGAAACACTGATCATTCTGGTCGTGTTTCATTTTGCGACTTATTATTTTCTGAAAGTGTACGATGATTTCTTTAAACGCGGACGCTACAGCGAGTTGATTTTGTCTGTGAAATACAATCTGATCATGGTTGCCGGGGTTACTTTGTTCGCTTTTGGTATGAAGCGGGAGTTGTTCCGGTCCAGGATGGTTGTGGGAATATTTTTTGTCCTGAATACTTTTCTGATATGGGCGCTGCATCTGATGATTCGCAACAGTTTTCGTCTGTTTCGCTCCACCGAAAGACAACAGGTAAATCTTCTGCTTGTGACGACGTGCGAACGTCTGGAGAAGACAGCGGAGAATTTTTACAAGTCCAAAGAGACAATCTGGAATATCGTGGGAGCCGTGCTGCTGGATGAGGCTCCGGAGAACTACAGCGGGGATATTCCCCTGGTGGGTTGCCAGGAAAAAGAGTATCTGGATTTTACCACACAGAATGTCGTGGATGAGGTTTTTATTCAGGTTGATGAGATTCAGAAAAGAGAAAAATTTCTGAAAAAAATGATCCTGGAATTTGAGACGATGGGGATTGTTGTGAATCTGAACATGGATCTGTTCAACCTGGGTGTGACGGGAGAGAAGCGGATTTATACGCTGGAAAATTATCATGTGGTGGCCTTTACCAGCCGGATGTTTGACTACAGGATGGTGCTGCTCAAGCGCCTGATTGACATTGTCGGGGCTCTCGTAGGTCTGCTTATCACGTTTATCGTGGGAGTGATTCTCGCACCGTTTCTGCTGCTGGAATCTCCGGGTCCTCTGATTTTTTCGCAGCAGAGAGTGGGAGTCAACGGCAGAGTGTTTCGCTTTTACAAATTCCGTTCCATGTATGTGGATGCGGAGAAACGAAAGGCGGAACTCGCGGAGCAGAATGAGATGAGCGGGCCGATGTTTAAGATTGACCATGATCCCCGCATCACAAAGGTGGGAGCTTTTATCCGAAGGACCAGCATTGATGAGCTGCCCCAGTTCTGGAATGTACTCAAAGGAGACATGAGCCTTGTCGGTACAAGACCGCCAACACTGGACGAGTATCAGCAGTACAACTATTACCAGAAACGCCGCATCAGTTTTCGACCGGGGCTCACAGGACTGTGGCAGGTCAGCGGGAGGAGTGATATTACAAATTTCGATGATGTGGTAAAGATGGATCTGGAGTACATTGACAACTGGTCGCTGGTGCTGGATCTGAAGATTATACTGAAAACAGTCTATATCGTGTTGAAGGGAAGCGGAGCGAAGTGATGTATGAAATATTTGTTGAAATCTGTCCCCGCGAATGTTATCCTGAAAGCAGAAACTAAGACACGGACACAGAAGACACTGGAGGTGGTGAACTTGAAACTTGTAAAGACATTGCTGTGCGGTGTGGGCGCGGTGTTTCTCTGCGCACTCTTCACAGCCATCCCCACGGAGGCGCGTTCCGCCTTTGATCCGTCCTACTATGCGGCTATGTATACGGACGCCATGTACAGTTGCGGTGGCGATAATCAGGCGCTCTACGAACATTATATGACGGTCGGCATCGCAGAGGGACGTTATCCGAACAGGCAGGCGGAGTGGAGGGCAGCAGCCGGTAATCCGGAGACGGCCGAGGAGCTGGCAGACGTATTCCTGATGACAATTCCCGCGTCTAATCCGTACTATGCCGACAGCGACCTTGATACCTTTGACCCGATCCATTATTATAATACATATGCGGATGTTGCCGCGGTGATCGGAGAAGATCCTGTCGCGTTGCTGAATCATTACTTTGCGTATGGTTACAGCGAGGGGCGGGATGCCTATTATGATTCCGGCCCCTGTGTGGAAGTAAAGCCCTGCTATTAAGAACAGGCAGGAACCCCTTGACAAAGCTTCCTTTTCCATCTAAACTGGGGAATGGAAAAGGCTGTGATGAAGAGGAGTAGGTGCGTACCGCCGTCAGAGAGAATCATCCGTGGCTGAGAGATGGTTTCGGGACGGGCGCGGTGAAGGTCGCTTCGGAGCCGGAGCGCTGAAGAGTGTAAGCGTTCCCGAGTGTTCCGCGTTAAGGAAAAAGAGGTATGCGTTTCAGCGCATATGAACAAAGGTGGTACCGCGATCAAATCGCCCTTTGCACAGGATGCTGTGTAAAGGGCGTTCTTTGGTATAAGAAACACGAAGGAGCAGTTTATTATGAAAGAATTAGCCAAAACCTACGATCCGTCGCAGATCGAGGATCGCACCTATGCGAAGTGGATGGGAAGAAAATATTTTCACGCGGAGCCGGACCGCAGCAAAAAGCCGTTTACCATTGTCATGCCGCCTCCCAATATTACGGGCAAGCTGCATATGGGACATGCACTGGACAATACGCTGCAGGACATTCTGATCCGCTATAAGAGGATGCAGGGCTACAACGCGCTGTGGCAGCCCGGCACGGATCACGCGAGCATCTCGACCGAGGTGAAGGTCACGAATCAGCTGCGTGAGGAGGGGATTGATAAGAACGAGCTTGGCCGCGAGGGCTTCCTGAAGAGAACCTGGGAGTGGCGCGAGGAGTATGGCCGCACGATCACCGATCAGCTCAAAAAGATCGGCTCTTCCTGCGACTGGGATCGCGAGCGCTTCACGATGGACGAGGGCTGTTCGGAGGCGGTGCTCGAGGTGTTCATGCGCCTTTATGAGAAGGGTTATATCTACCGTGGATCCCGTATTATCAACTGGTGTCCGGTGTGCCAGACATCGATTTCTGACGCGGAGGTCGAGCATGAGGAGCAGACCGGACACTTCTGGCATATCAATTATCCGATTGCCGATGGCAGCGGGTTTGTAGAGATCGCGACGACCCGTCCCGAGACGATGCTCGGTGATACGGCGGTGGCGGTGAACCCGGATGATGCGCGTTATACGCATCTCGTGGGGAAAATGCTGAAGCTCCCGCTGACGGACCGCAAGATTCCGGTGATCGCCGACCCGTATGTAGATAAGGAATTCGGCACCGGCTGCGTGAAGATCACGCCCGCGCACGATCCGAACGACTTTGAGGTTGGCAAGCGGCACAATTTGCCGGAGATCAATATGATGAACGATGATGCGACGATTTACTGTCCGGGCAGCAAGTACGACGGCATGGATCGCTACGAGGCACGGAAAGCCATGGTGGCGGACCTGGAGGAGCAGGGGCTGCTTGTGAAGGTCGAAGAGCATGTGCACAATGTCGGCACGCATGATCGCTGTCATACGACCGTCGAGCCGATGATCAAGCAGCAGTGGTTCGTGAAGATGGAGGAGATGGCCAAACCGGCGATCGAGGCCGTGAAGAATGGCGATCTGACCTTCGTGCCGGAGCGCTTCGACAAGATCTATCTGCACTGGCTTGAGAATATCCGCGACTGGTGTATTTCCCGCCAGCTCTGGTGGGGGCATCGCATCCCGGCCTACTACTGCGATGAGTGCGGTGAGATTACAGTGGCGCGCTCGATGCCGGAGAAATGTGAGAAATGCGGCTGCACGCACCTGACGCAGGATCCGGACACGCTGGACACCTGGTTTTCCTCGGCGCTCTGGCCCTTCTCGATGCTCGGCTGGCCGAAGGAGAATGAGGATCTCGACTATTTCTACCCGACCGACGTGCTGGTAACCGGCTATGATATTATTTTCTTCTGGGTCATCCGTATGGTGTTCTCGGGCTATGAGCAGACCGGAAAGTGCCCCTTCCACCATGTGCTGATCCACGGGCTCGTGCGCGATTCGCAGGGGCGCAAGATGAGCAAGTCTCTTGGTAATGGTATCGATCCGCTGGAGATCATCGATAAGTATGGTGCGGACGCTCTGCGCCTGACGCTCGTGACCGGCAACGCGCCGGGCAATGATATGCGTTTCTATATGGAGCGCGTCGAGTCGAGCCGTAACTTTGCAAATAAGGTCTGGAACGCGTCCAGATTTATCATGATGAACCTGCCGGATGAGGAGATCGGGGAGATTTCCGCGGAGGAGCTTACGCAGGCGGATAAGTGGATTCTCTCGAAGGTGAACAGCCTCGCACGCGAAGTCACGGCCAATATGGACAGCTTTGAGCTCGGCATCGCAGTGCAGAAGGTCTACGATTTTATCTGGGAGGAATTCTGCGACTGGTATATTGAGATGGTGAAGCCCCGCCTGAAGGAAGACGAGGGCGGGACGAAGAAGGCTGCGCTCTGGACGCTGAAGAATGTGCTCATTCAGGCGCTGAAGCTTCTGCACCCCTTCATGCCTTTCATCACGGAGGAGATTTTCTGCAATCTGTCAGATGAGGAGTCGATCATGATCTCTGACTGGCCGGTTTACCGGGACGAGTGGAACTTCCCGGAGGAGGAGAAAGCGGTTGAGACGATCAAGGAGGCGGTCCGCGGCATTCGCGCGGTGCGCACGAGCATGGACGTGCCTTACAGCAGGAAGGCAACGGTCTATGTCGTGTCTGCGAATGAGACGGTGCGCGGGATTTTCGAACACAGCAGGGTATTCTTTGCGGCGCTCGGTTCCGCATCTGAGGTCATCGTGCAGGCGGATAAGACGGGAATTCCGTCTGATGCGGTATCCGCGCTGATTCCGGAGGCGGCGATCTACATGCCGCTCGAGGAACTTGTGGATGTTGAGAAGGAGAAAGAACGCCTGAAGAAGGAAGAGAAGCGCCTGACGGGTGAGCTTGCTCGTGTGAACGGCATGCTGAACAATGAGAAGTTCCTGAGCCGTGCGCCGGAGGCGAAGATCCGGGAGGAGCGCGGAAAGCTGGAAAAGTATACACAGATGATGAGCCAGGTGAAGGAGCGGCTGGCGCAGCTTGGAGCATAACTTTCTCAGCTGCCACGGCAGCAATGCTGCCGTGTCCGGCGGAATGGAGATCGAAAATGACATACGAAGAAGCAGTGGCGTACATTGACGATACGCCCAGGTTCACCAAAAAGAATACGCTGGATAATACGCGGGCCGTGCTGGAAGCAATGGGGCACCCGGAGCGGCGTATAAAGCTGATCCATGTGGCCGGCTCGAATGGGAAAGGCTCCGTCTGTGCATATCTCTCGTCCATTCTGTGGGCAGCCGGAAAGCATGTGGGGCTCTTTACTTCCCCGCATCTTGAAAAGGTCAACGAGCGTTTCTGCATTGATGAGGAGTATGTCACGGACGAAGAATTTCTCGAGGCTTTTGAGGCGATCATGGGAATCGTGCGGGAACTCCTTGCGGAGCGCCCGGAGAGCTTTGCACACCCGACTTATTTTGAACTGCTGTTTCTGATGGGAGTCTGGATTTTCGGAAAGGCGGAAGTGGAGTATCTGGTGCTGGAGACCGGCCTGGGAGGATGTTTTGACGCGACGAACGCGATTGAAAAGCCGCTGGTCAGTGTGATCACTTCGATCAGTCTCGAGCATACGGAGTATCTGGGTGATACGTATGCGGCGATCGCGGGCGAGAAGGCCGGTATCATCAAGGAAGGCTGTCCGGTCGTCTATGACGCTACGCGTGCGGATGTCGGGGAAGTGATCCAGGCGAAGGCGACCCAAATGCATGCGCGGGCCTATGCTGTGCGACCGGATATGTATAAAATTTTAAAGAACAGCCAGAAAACGATTGATTTTTCAGTTCATACTGAGTATTATGATTCTATGGATATTTCCATTGATACCGTTGCCGAGTATCAGGTTATGAACGCCTGTGAGGCAGTGACGGCGGCAAAGGTCATGGATCCCCTGCTGACGGAGGACGATATCCGTCTTGGCATGAAGCGGATGCGCTGGCAGGGCCGCATGGAAACAGTGTTGCCGGGCGTGATCCTCGACGGAGCGCACAATGATTCCGGTGTGGAGGAGTTTGTGAAGACTGCCAGCCGACTCGGCGCGGGTACGGAGGTTTTCCTTCTTTTTTCCTGTGTTAAGGAGAAGGATTATGAGAGGATGATCCGGGAGATTTGTGAAGGCATTGATTTTCGGAGTGTGATCGTGACAGAGGTGGAGTCTGACCGGAAGGTTTCTGCCGGGGAGCTGGGGATGCTTTTCCGGAAGTATACCGATCGGCCCGTTCGGGAATATCCGGCTGTGCAGGAAGCATTTGAGCAGGCGTTGAGCGACAGGAAGGAAGGAATCCTGTTCTGTGTGGGATCCCTCTACCTGGTCGGGAGCCTGAAGCGTTTGATAAGGAGTCATCATTATGCTTGATTTTGAAGAAGAATTAAAGAAATTTCACCCGAGTATGGAGATTGGCGAGGTGGAAGACAACGTATACAAGAACAATCTGTCCGACGTGACGGATCTGATCGATGAAATGCTGAAGGAGATCAAAGAGCATTGACCGGAAAGGTGAAGCTATGAGGTGTTTTAACTGCGGAGCAGTTCTGAAGAGTACAGACTACTGCGGCATCTGCGGCGTGGATGTGAAGCTCTATCGCAGGATGCTGCAGCTGTCGAACCGATATTACAACGAGGGCCTGGAGAAGGCGCGGGTTCGGGATCTGACGGGAGCAGCGGTCTCGCTGCGTCAGAGTCTGAAGGTAAATAAGAGAAATACGGATGCGAGGAATCTTCTGGGTCTTGTCTATTTTGAGACGGGCGATGTGGTGGACGCGCTGACTCAGTGGATTATCAGCAAGAGTTTTCAGAAGAATAAAAACGCGGCGGATGATTATATCAAAGCGATTGAAGACAATCCTTCCCAGCTTCAGTCGATCGGTACGACGATTCGGAAATATAATCAGTCGCTTATCTACTGTGAGCAGGGAAGCTATGACCTGGCGATTATCCAGCTGAAAAAGGTGCTCTCGGTGAATTATCATCTGCTCGATGCGCATCTTCTGCTGGCACTTCTCTATATCCAGACAGAGAATTTTGAGAGGGCGCGGACGGAGGTAAAGCGTGTGCTTGAGGTCGATCGCACGAATACCCGGGCGCTTCGCTATCAGAAGGAACTGGATGAGAGACAGGGAAAGCAGGCGCCTAAGGAAGAGGAACACCGGGATTCGATTTCCTATGTCAGCGGCAATGAGACGATTATTCAGCCTGTAGGCGTCAGAGACAACTCTGGTTTACATTCCGTATTGAATGTGCTGATTGGGATTGTGATCGGCGCGGCGGTTATGGGACTTTTGATACGTCCGGCGATAGAGAGCAGTCAGAATAGTGAGCTGAATCAGGCTGTCGCGGAGTACAGCGATCAGCTGGATTCAAAGACGGCGGCCCTTGAGAGTGCCCAGGCTGAGGCAGAGTCGCTTCGCGAGGAGGCGGAAGCCGCGACGCAGGCCAGCGAGGAGGCAGAGACCGAGCTTGAGAGCTACGAGGCATTGCTGGCCGCTTACGTAGCGTATGTCGAGGAGGATACGGCGACGACGCTGGAGCAGCTGGAGCAGATTGACAGGGAGACATTGAGCGGCAGCGGGCAGACGCTGTACGATCAGATCTATGAGGAGGTCGCGCAGTCAGCCGTATCATCGCTCTACGCGAGTGGTTATGCGGCTTATCAGAGCGGAGACTATGAGACGGCAATTACAGATCTGGGAAAATGCTATGAGCTTGATGCGACGCAGGGAGACGCGCTGTACTTCCTTGCCAGATCTTATCATAAATCCGGTGACACGGAGAACGTGAAGGTCTATTACCAGAAGGTGATTGACGAGTTTCCGAATACACAGAAGGCAATCGATTCACAGTCCTTCCTGGACAGTCTGTAAAGCAGGCTTACAAAAGAAAAATACCCTGAAGTGAGGGACGCTGTACGAAAAGTGCAGCGTCCTTTTATAATGCCAAGAAAGGAGCGAATATGGGAATTCTGGAAAAAAAGGGAGAGCGGCTTATCGTGCATTTGCCGCGGGAGCTGGATCATCATTATACGGAGGAAGTACGTCGCCGTGTGGACGCTGCGCTGCGGACGGAGGCGATTTCAGAGCTGGAGTTTGATTTTTCCGGGACGGTCTTTATGGACAGTGCCGGGATCGGACTGCTGCTGGGACGCGCTAAGATGATTCGCGTGCTGGACGGGCGTATGTTCGTGAGCCATATGAATGAACAGATCAGGCGGATGCTGGCATTGTCCGGTATCGAACGGCATATCAGCCTGGAGAAGGAGGAGCAGAATGAAAAATGAAATGACGCTGGCGTTTGACAGCATCTCGGAGAACGAAGCTTTCGCGCGGGTTGCGGTGGCAGCCTTTGTGACGCAGCTTAATCCGACGCTGGAGGAAGTGGCGGACATCCGAACCGCTGTGTCGGAGGCGGTCACGAACGCGATTATCCATGGATATCCGACGGAGGTACATACGATTGTGATCCGGGCGCGTCTTACGGAGAATCTTGTGGAAATCCGGGTGAGCGATGAGGGCGTTGGCATCCCGGATGTGAAGAAGGCAATGGAACCGCTGTACACGACGCGGGCTGACCTGGAGAGGTCAGGACTTGGTTTTATGTTTATGGAGGCGTTTATGGATGAGATTCAGGTGGAATCCACTCCGGGGCTTGGAACGACCGTTCACATGAAAAAACGTGTAGGACAGACAGAACAGAGGCGGGAGGGCTCATGAGCGGATGGATGACACGATGGTATTGATTGAGAAATCGCACCATGGTGATAAAAAAGCCAGGGAACGCCTGGTTGAGGAGAATACAGGGCTTGTCTGGAGTATCGTCCGGCGCTTTGCAGGTCGTGGCACGGACAGCGAAGATCTGTTCCAGATCGGAGCGATGGGATTGATCAAGGCGATCGATAAATTTGACACCTCCTTTGAGGTGAAATTTTCCACCTATGCAGTACCGATGATTGCGGGGGAGATCCGGCGATTTCTGCGTGATGACGGGATTGTCAAGGTGAGTCGGACGCTGAAGGAAAACAGCTGGAAAATCCGGCGGGAGTCGGATGATTTCCGGCAGAAAAAGGGGCGCGACCCGACGGTAAAGGAGATGGCGGCGCTGACCGGACTCTCGGCAGAGGAGGTCGCGCAGGCGATGGAGCTTCGTGTGGAGGTCGAGTCGATCTATAAAGCCATGCCACAGTCCGATGGGAGCGAGTCCTGCCTTCTTGACCGCATTGAGAGCCATGCGCAGGGCACGTGGCAGGCCGGAAGCGCGGATGCCGAAAAAGAGCAGCTCCTGAATCGGGTTGTGCTCGAGCAGCTGCTGCTGGATCTGCCGGAGCGGGAACGCAGGCTTATTATTATGCGCTATCTGCAGGAGCGGACGCAGACGGAGGTAGCCTCCGTCCTCGGTGTGTCGCAGGTGCAGGTGAGCCGCCTGGAAAAGCGGATTTTGAGGCGCATGCGGGAGCAGCTCACCGGTGAGTCGGCCTGAGAGCCAGGTTGTCAGGAAACTCTAGCAGGATCAATGTGCAGTACTGAAAAAGGTTGTGCATAATAAGGCTGCTCTCTGTGCATACTAAAATAGCGGAGGGCAAATAACATGGGCGATATTCTTTATATGAAGATCGAACGCAATGTGCAGGTGGATCATGCGGAGGTGCGGCTGGGCGATGTGGCAAAGCTGGAATGTGCGAACAGCGCCGTGAAGGATCGGCTGAAGGCTCTGAAGATTCTGAAAATACAGGCACAGAAGACGGACCGCTATATTTTTTCCGTGATGAAGGTCATCGAGCTGATTCACGAAGTTTATCCGAATCTGGAAATCCAGAATCTGGGCGAGTCGGATTTCATCATCGAGTACGAGTCAGCGAACTACGCGCGGGACCGGTGGGCATGGCTTAAAGTCGCGCTGGTGTGTCTACTGATTTTTTTGGGTTCTGCCTTCTCGATCATGACCTTCAATAATGACGTCGGCGTGGCAGAGGTCTTTGCGCGCACCTATGAGCTGCTCACCGGGCAGCCTTCAGACGGTTTTACGGTGCTGGAGCTGACTTATTCCATCGGCATTGCCGCCGGCGTCCTTATTTTCTATAATCATTTCGGAGGAAAACGGATCACGAAGGATCCGATGCCGATTGAAGTGCAGATGCGTACTTATGAGGATGATGTGAATACGACGCTCGTCGAGGGCTGCAACCGGAAGGAGACGAGTATCGATGTCGATTAGCACGCAGATTTTCCTCGGGATACTGGGTCTCTCTGCGGGCTTTGCCGTGGCAGGCGGTATGTTTGCCTTCCTGATCGCGCTCGGGGTGATCTCACGCTTTGCCGGGAAGACACATACGGCAAAATATGTATTCTGGTATGAGGATGCGGCGGCTCTGGGTGGAATTCTCGGGAATCTGTTCAGCATCTGTCAGTTCCGGATTCCGGTGGGTTCCGCCGGGGCAGCGGTGTTCGGCCTTTTCTCCGGTGTTTTCACCGGCGCGTGGGCAATGGCTCTGACGGAGATCGTGGAGGTGATACCGGTTTTCAGCAGAAGGATACGGCTGAAGAAGGGAATGTCGTGGATCATTCTCGCCATGGCGCTCGGACGGACAGTTGGGGCGTTCATGCATGCCCGCTATGGATTTGGGTGAAACTC
>JAJPZP010000075.1:0-4730 GCA_021204285.1 Lachnospiraceae bacterium
CGGTACGCACGGTGCTGTGAGAGGACGGCGGCTAATCACCGCCTCCTACTCGATTGCCATTTTACCGGTTTTTCACCTGACCATTCTTTTTTACTTCATTTTTACTTTCACGGGAATCTCCTAAAGCTAAACTTCACCCATTTTTTACCTTTCCCCACAATCGGATTTTACCTGTCTCTGATAGAATGGTTCCTCGAAGAAAGAGAGGAGACAGGACATGAGTACTGCATTGACAGAAGGAAAGAGCAGAAAAAAATCCGCCTGGAAGAATGCGCTTACAGTGCTGCTGTTTGTGCTGCCTGCGCTGATACCTCTGATCATTTTCTGGATTTATCCGATTCTGCGCTCTGTGTGGCTGAGCTTTACGAACTGGGAGTTTATGACGCCGGATTATGATGTGGTGGGACTGAAAAATTATTTATCGCTTCTGAAGGACAGCCGTTTTTATAACGCGCTTTGGAATACCGTTATTTTCACGGTGGGAACGCTGGTTCCGACGATCGCGGGTGGCCTGGGGCTGGCGCTGTTGCTCCGGAAAAATTTCCGCGGCAGCGGCATTTTCAAGTTTGTGCTGTTTTCCCCGTGGATCACGCCGACGGTCGCGATCTCCATCGTCTGGACCTGGATTTTCAAGGCGGACGGCGGCATCGCCAATCTGGTGCTCGGTTTCTTTGGACTCCCGGCACTCAAGTGGATCAACAGCTCCAGCACAGCCATGCTGTCGGTCATCATCGTGACAGTGTGGAAGAGCCTGGGCTACGCGATGATCTTCTATCTGTCCGCGCTGGAAAAGGTGCCGGCGGAGCTCTACGAAGCGAGCTCGCTGGACGGTGCGAAACCGTGGCGGCAGTTTCTGGACATGACGCTGCCGAGCATCTCGCCAACGCCCTTCTTCCTGATGATCATCACGATGGTGAATTCGCTGCAGGCCTACGACCAGATTCAGATTCTGACGCAGGGCGGACCCAGCGGAAGTACGAGGACGTTGCTTTACATGTACTATCAGCTCGGTTTCCAGGAATTCAAGATGGGTGAGGCGACTGCGATCGCGGTCATCATGATCATCATCACGGTGCTGCTGTCACTGATCCAGTTTACCGCATCGAAAAAATGGGTGCATTACTAGGAGGGCATGTGAGATGAGAGAAATAAGAAGTAAAATCGGAACCGTGCTGAAATTCGCGGTGCTGATTGTGGTAAGTATTTTCACGGCATTTCCCTTCCTGTGGATGATTTTAAGTGCGTTGAAGACGAAGGCGGAGGTCATGGATGTGAGTTCCCTGCTTCCGTCGAGTCCACAGTGGTCGAATTTCATTTCTGTAATCTTCGACTCGCCGCTGCCGGGCTATATCTGGAACAGCCTGCTGGTATCCGTAATCATCGTGGCGCTGCAGGTCGTCACGGGCGCAATGATCGCTTACGCGATGGTGTTTCTGGAGTTTAAGGGGAGAAATCTTCTGTTTATTGTCGTCATGGGAACCTACATGCTCCCTGTGGCTGCGACCTACATACCTGCTTATATCATTCTTTCGCAGTGGAACCTTCTGAACACACTGACCGGCGTGGTAATTTCCAGTACCGTCAGCATCTTCGGTATCTTCCTGCTGCGGCAGGCCTTCATGCAGGTGCCGAAGGGGCTGGTGGAAGCGGCGCGCATGGACGGCGGCGGACATTTCCGCATTCTGTGGGAGGTCGTCTGCCCGATGACGAAATCGTCGTTTATTACTTTTGGATTGATGAGCTTCATTTCAGCATATAACAACTATATGTGGCCTTCCCTGATCACCAATGATTCCAGTAAATATCTGGTATCGCAGGGACTTCGCAGCTTCTTCATCGAGGGAGGGGCCTACGGCACGGAATGGGCGCTGGTCATGGCGGGCAGCTCGCTGATCGTCATCCCGCTGTTGATCCTGTTCGCATTCACACAGAAATGGTTCATCAATGGAATCAGTGGAGACACCGGAATGAAGGGCTAAAGACCCAAAAGAGGAGGAAAAAGAACATGAAAAAAAGACTGATTGCAATGCTTTTACTGTCCGCACTGACACTGAGCGCGCTGACCGGCTGCGGTTCATCGACCGCCTCCGCAGCTTCGGGAAGTGCAGAGTCCGATGAAAGCGCTGACAGTGCAGCGTCGGATGGTGCGGTAGAGGTAGAATTCTGGTATGCGGGCGGTAAGACGGCGGTGAACGTTGTGCAGGAGATTGTGGATGAGTTCAACGCTTCGCAGGATACTTATTATGTAACGACCGTGACGCAGGCCGACTACACGGAGACTTACGAGAAGCTTCAGGCGGCGATCGCGGGCAGCGTCGCGCCGGATCTGGTGCTGCTCGGAACCAGCACGGCGCGGGTGCTCTCGGACAAGAACGTGCTGACCGATCTGACGGCCTACACGGAGGCGGATGAGGAATATGACCGTTCGAAGTACATCGACGCCTTCTTCCAGGGCGAGGATGACAACGGAAAGCTTTTCGCGATTCCGGCTTACGGTACAACGCAGGTACTCTACTACAATATCGAAGCTTTCGAGACGGCGGGCATTGACCCTGAGAGCATTGAGACCTGGCAGGATCTGGCGGAGGCTGCACAGAAGATTAAGGACGCCGGCTATGACTATGGCTGGGAGCCCATGTACGGCTATCAGAATCTGATCGACATCGCGATGAGCAACGGTGCCAGCGTGCTCAGCGAGGACGGCACGCAGGTTCTGATCAATTCTGAGGAATGGGTGGAAGCCTGGGAGGCGATCCGCACCTGGATCCATGACGATGAGATCATGACGGTGCATTCCGGCGGACAGGGCTGGGAGTACTGGTACACGACGATGGACGATGCGCTGAACGGCGTGGCGGGCGGCTACACCGGTTCCTCAGGAGACCAGGCAGATCTGGATTTCAGCGTAGTGGCAGCGATCGAACAGCCTGCCTTTGACGAGGATTCTGAGTCCGCGCCGCTGGCGGAGGCGCTGGTGCTCAGCGTGCTGGAAAGTTCCGGGGATGCGGAAAAGCAGGGTGCTTATGAATTTATGAAATATTTCACCTCCACATCCAGCCAGACAAAGTGGACGATGGCGACAGGCTATGTGCCGGTGAGGACCGATATGGATGAGGATGCGGATTATCAGGCCTATGTCGCGGAGAATCCGCAGGCGGCGGTGCCGGTATCGCAGGCAACGCATGGCTCGATCTATCCTTATGACCCGACCGGCGGCGAGATCATTGACGCGCTGTCCATCGCGGCGGACAAGGTAGAGCTGGAGGGCATCTCCGCGCAGGAGGCGCTCGACGAGGCGCAGGCGACGGCGCAGGCAGCGCTCGATGAGGCGCTGGGACAGTGATGAACGAAGCGGAGCTCACGTTTACGATTGGCCGGAGGGCGGCCACCCGGCAGGAGGGAACCTTCGAGGTTCCTTCCGGCTGCGGCCGTCTCTGTCTGGAGCACGACCTTCCGGATAAGTATACACTTCTTACGTTCCTGCTGGTGAAGGATCCGCAGGGACGCGTTCGTTTTCTGAAGCAGCTGGGCTACAGCGAGCCGACGATCCTGATCGGGGAGGAAAGTGTGGATACGACGATTGGCGGTGTGCCGGGGGAGATTCCGGCGGGGCGCTGGAGCGTCAGCGTCTTTCTTTTCGCGGAATATCTGAAATTTCTGGAAGGCACTCCGGACATCCTTTTCCATGTGAGCATATCCGATCGTTGGGAATCTGTCAGCGAGGTGATCGGCGGCGAGATCTGGGCAGAGCCGGGTTTTGCCTATAGTCACTATGATTTTTCCAGAATATACAGAAAAGGCGCTGCCTGGTACAAGGGTGACCTGCACACGCACACCCGCCTCTCGGACGGAAAGGAGACGCCGCAGGCGGCCAGCGGGAAGGCGAATCTGATGGGGCTCGACTACTATGTGCCGACGGAGCACAATACGCTGCACAGCGGCTGGCCGCTGACCCGGACGATGGTTGTGCCCGGCGTGGAGATCACGACGACGCTGGGACACGCGAACCTCTTTGGCATTGACCGCATGCCGGGAACGCTGGAGCATTTTCTTGCTGATAAGGAGGAGGAGCTTCTGAGAGCGGACTGGAGAGAGCTCCTGAAAGAGTGCGCGGAGCGAAGCTGGCTTTTCAGCGTCAATCATCCCTTCCTCCACATCTGGAAATGGCTCCTTGCGGAACTGCCGCTTGCGGCGATGGACTGCCTGGAGATCGTCAATGATCCGACCTATGAGGCGGACGCGCAGGCCGACGCGCGCACGGCGAATGAGAAGGCGATCCTGCTTTCCGATCTGCTCTGGGAGGATGGCTGGCGTATCTGCGCGATTGGCGGCAGCGACTCGCATAACCGGATCGACGAGCGTTATGGCGACGCCGCGGAGCCGTCCATCGCGGGCGACCCGGCGACCTGGCTCTATATGGAGAATTTAAGCCCGGCGAATCTTCTGGATGCACTGCGCGGTTGTCATGCCTATGTGACAAGACATTGTGAAATCGAGAGCAATCTACATTTTGGTGCGCGGCTTTCAGAAGGGACGCGGCGTTTCCCGTACCGGATTGTGCTGAAAGGTCCGCAGGAGCAGCCGGATATCTTTTTCCTTCACAATGGCGTCTTTCAAAGCTGCCCGGTGACCCGTACCGAAGACGGGTGCTGGTTGGCGGAAGGGGAAGCGGAACTTTCGGAGGAGGGCTATCACTGGATTCGCTTCGGCGCAAGGGAGCAGGACGGCGC
>JAJPZP010000075.1:4740-5323 GCA_021204285.1 Lachnospiraceae bacterium
CTTTTCTACGGCAATCCGGTCTCGAGAGGGAGAAAGGAGCATCGCTACTCAACTTTTGGAGAGATCGCGGAGGAGCTTAAGAGACAATGGAAATAAAGGGAATTTTATTTGACAAGGATGGAACGCTGATCAATTTCCATAAGGTCTGGGTGCCTGCGGCTGCTCGCGTGGCGGAGAGACTCTGTGAGAAGTACGGGGTTCCGGAAAAGAAGGAAGAAGTTCTTCTTAAAATGGGAGTATCCGGGAACCGCGTCGATCTGGAGGGGGCGCTGGCCTGTAAATCCTACGAAGAAATCGCCGAAGATCTGGCCTCTGTACTGTACCTGGAGGAAGGGTCGGCGGCAGATCTGGAGCGGCTGTTTTATGAGGAAGTCGGCGAAAAGCTGACCCGTTATCCCACGTTTACAAACGTAAAGCAGCTGCTGCGAACCCTGAAGACAATGGGTCTCACGGTTGGCATTGCCACCTCAGACAGCTGGAAGTCAACGCGAAGCTGCCTTACATCCCTGCGGGTGCTGGGAGAATTTTCCTTCTTCGGTGTGACCGGCGTGAACCTCCCGGAAAAGCCGGACGGGCGTCTGAT
>JAJPZP010000075.1:5333-12297 GCA_021204285.1 Lachnospiraceae bacterium
CTGATCGCGATGGCCGCGAGGCAGTGGAACCTTTCCCCGGAGGAGATCGCGGTCGTCGGCGACACGCCGAACGATATGCGCTTCGCAAAAAACGGACGCGCGCTGGGAATCGCGGTGAGAAGCGGAGTGGGGACGGAAAGTTCTCTCGCGCCGCTGGCCGATTATCTGATCGATTCTGTGGCAGACCTGCCCGCGCTCATACATAGCGTGAATAATGAGGAGAAGAAAAATGTCGAATATCGTATTGAAGCATGTGTATAAAAGGTATGAGAACGGTTTTGAGGCCGTGAAGGATTTTGACCTGGAGATCGAGGATAATGAGTTCATCATTTTTGTGGGACCGTCCGGCTGCGGAAAGTCCACGACACTGCGGATGATCGCAGGTCTGGAAGATATTACCGAGGGCGAGCTGCTGATCGACGGCGTCCGTATGAACGAGGTGGAGGCGAGCGACCGCGATATCGCGATGGTGTTCCAGAATTACGCGCTCTACCCGCATATGAGCGTCCGCAAAAACATTGGCTACAGCCTGAAGATCCATCATGAGAAGAAAGAGGAGATTGAGCGCAAGGTGAATGAGGCGGCGGAGATCTTAGGACTCACAGAGGTGCTGGATCGCAAGCCCTCCCAGCTTTCAGGCGGACAGAAGCAGCGTGTTGCGATGGGCCGCGCGATCGTGCGCAAGCCAAAGGTCTTCCTGATGGACGAGCCACTGTCCAATCTGGACGCGAAGCTCCGCGGACAGATGCGCGTGGAGATCGCCCGGCTCTATCATCAGTTGAACACGACTTTTATCTATGTCACCCACGACCAGACGGAGGCCATGACGCTCGGCACCCGGATTGTCGTCATGAAGGACGGTGTTGTGCAGCAGGTGGACACGCCGGAGCGGTTGTTCCGCTATCCCGCCAATCAGTTTGTGGCCGGTTTTATCGGCACGCCGCCGATGAATTTCCTGAACGGGAACGTCGTCTTCGAAGATGGGGCGCTTGGCATCCGGCTCGGGGACAGGAAGGCTGCGTTGACCGTGGAGAAGGTGCGGAATATGCAGAATAAGGATATCGTCGGAAAGGATGTTGTCGTCGGCGTCAGGCCGGAGCATGTGCACTTCTGCGCGCCCGATGCGGAAGAAGTCTGCGGGACGGGCACGGTGGATGTCTACGAGATGTTCGGTTCGGAGGCGATCATCTACCTCAACCAGGACGGAACGGAGGAAAAGCTGATTGTAAAGGCCGGCACAGAGCAGAGCTTCCGCCCCGGAGACCACGTCGGTTACGCCTTCAGTCTGGAGAACATTCATGTCTTCGATAAGGTTACCGGGGAGACCATCACAAACTGAGGAAATTTACATGGCTTACGTATTTCTTGCACTGGCCATCGGCGCGGAGATCGTCGGGACGACGCTTCTGAAGTATTCGGATGGATTTTCGAAAGTCGTCCCGACGATTTTCAGCCTGCTGGCCTACCTTGTCTGTCACGTCAGCTTTTCCCGTGCCGTCACCGGCATCAATCTGGGCATTGCCTACGCGGTATGGTGTGGCGTGGGCATCATCGTGACCGCCGCAATCTCAAGGTTTATCTTTGGGGAAGCAGTCTCCGCCGCAGGCGTCGCAGGGATCGCACTGATCCTGGCGGGCTGCGTTGTGATGAACTTATTATAAAAGTCCTGGATTATTATTTATGGTTGACCACCAGGATCCCGGCGCAGACCAGCGCCAGCGCGGCCAGCACTTCCGGACGCCAGAAGCTCTCGCCCAGTACCAGCGCGGAGAACAGGCAGCCGTAGACCGGGGTCAAGAAATTGAACATGGATACCCGGCTCACCTGATTGTGTTTCAGAAGCAGTGTCCAGATCGAAAACGCTCCGGCGGAGATGACGCCCATATAGAAGAGGAGCAGCAGACTCTTCACAGTGAAATGCGGGATCGTCCCGCCCATCAGGAAGCCGACCGCCAGCAGGGAAAT
This sequence comes from Lachnospiraceae bacterium, assembly GCA_021204285.1. Taxonomy (GTDB): domain Bacteria; phylum Bacillota; class Clostridia; order Lachnospirales; family Lachnospiraceae; genus Hominiventricola. The sequence continues at coordinate 7,299 of JAJPZP010000075.1, forward strand.
GCCGCCGAACAGAAAATTGTAACAGGTGATAGAGACGGGATTTTCATCGCGCACCAGCTTTTTGGAGAGCAGCTGGGCGACGCCGTAGGAAAGTCCTGCAATCAGCATGAAGCCCTCGCCGGTTAGGGACATTCCCCCTGAGAAATCCCCACCCCAGTTTACCGCAATGACGCTGGCCAGGCTCAGAAGGCAGCCGACGGCTTTTCTGAGATTCAGCTGCTCGCCCCGGACGAAGAAGTGAGCCAGTACAATCACAAAAAAAGAATTTGCGGCGGAGATAATGGAGCCTTTTACGCCGGTGACATTGGACATGCCGATATAAAAGAAGAAATACTGAAGAAAGGTTTGCACCATGCCCAGACCAAAAGCCCTGGAATACATTCCTTTTTTCAGGCGGCAGACTTTGTGGTACAGCTGTGGGTACAGGGCAAACAGCTGTAATCCGGCGAGTGTGAAACGAAGTCCCGCGAACACAATCTGATCGCTGGTGCGGCTGATGTCCAGCCACGCGTAGCCCACTTTGATAGAGGGGAACGCGCTGCCCCACAGGGCGCAGCAGATATTGGCGAGGAGTGCCACGATCCAGATATTCCGCAGGCGGCTGTCGCTTATTTTTGTTTCTTTATTCGTCGAATCCGGAGAGTTTCCATTCATTCTATGTTTATCCCTTTCGTGAAAGACAGGCTGTTTTGGGTAGGAATGTCCGCTGATTTTGGGTGTCAGATTAATAAAGAAACTGACATCCTGACAGATTGTATACTTGAAAGTGGAGCCTGTCAATACAGAGTCTGAGAGAAAAATGAATTTTATCTTATTTCAAATAAGCAGATCATCTTGACAAAGAATGGATGCTGTGGCACTCTAAATTTTACAAAAAGGTACGGAGGCTATGATTATGGCAAAAGAAGTGTATCTTGACGAGCAGATCGCCTGGACGATCATCAACACGATGGCCGACGTGGGCGGCATCGTCTGCGACGGCGCGAAGGCCTCCTGCGCCGCCAAGATCGCTTCTGCGGTGGACGCCGCGATCCTGAACATCATGCTGGACCAGGTGCCTTTGGAATAAACGGACAAATCCCACTGCGCAAAACATGGAAAAACGGACAAATTTAAATAAAAACATGTTGTAAAAACGGACACCTGAGGATATACTGTAACCAGAAAACATAATTCTCAGGAGGTGCTTTATGATTTTCAGGAAAATAGAGAGAGAGCTTCAGCATTTTTTTTCTTCAGAAAAAAGAAAAGCGCTTCTTGTGACCGGCGCAAGGCAGGTGGGAAAAACCTATATCATCGAGAAAGCAGGAAAAGCGGCTTTTGAATCCTTTGTGGAGATCAACTTTATTGAAAATGTGCAGGCACGCGAGCTTTTTGAGAACGCTGCTGATACGGAGACATTGTTGCTGCGTATTTCGGCAGTTGCGAACGCGCCGCTGATACCCGGAAAGACGCTGATTTTTCTGGACGAGGTGCAGGAGTGTCGGGAGATTGTTACAGCCATCAAATTTCTGGTGGAGGAAGGAAGTTATCGTTATATCCTTAGTGGCTCTTTGTTGGGCGTGGATCTGAAGGATATTCGTTCGGTGCCGGTCGGTTATATGGATATTCTGGAAATGTATCCGCTAGATCTGGAGGAGTTCGCGTTGGCGAATGGGGTGTCTGATCGAGTGTTGAGGGCGCTTCGCGCTGCTTTTGATGAACGGACGTCGGTTGATCCGTTGATCCATGAAAAGATGATGGAGCTTTTCCGACTTTACCTGATCGTTGGCGGGATGCCGGCAGCAGTGGAGGCCTATCGGGAGACAAAAAATTTACAGGAAGTCGTGCGCGTACAACAGTCGATTGTCACGCTTTACAAAAAAGATATCGCAAAATATGATCCGGAGAATAAACTTTATCTGGAAGAAATATTCGATTTGATTCCAAGTGAACTGAATGCGAAAAACAAACGATTCATCTTAAAAAGACTGAATGAGAATTTTAAATTTTCCCGTTATCATCACAGTTTTCTGTGGCTTGCGGATGCCGGAGTGGCTCTGCCCGTGTTTTGCGTGGAGGAGCCGACGGTTTCACTTTTGCTTTCGCGTTCTACGAACCTTTTTAAACTTTTTCTGGCAGATGTAGGCCTTCTGGCCTCCATGTATATGGACGGTATTCAGGTCAGAATACTGAACAGGGAGACGGAGATCAATTTTGGGTCTGTCTACGAAAATGTAGTTGCACAGGAGTTGAAAGCGCATGGATTTGATCTTTACTATTTCAACAGTAAGAAGCAGGGAGAGCTTGATTTCGTTCTGGAACAAGGCGGGGAAGTCCTTCCGATTGAGGTGAAATCAGGCAAGGACTATGAGCGACATGCGGCGCTTTGCAATATCATGAAAAATGAACGCTACCATATTCCAGTCGCATATGTATTTCACAATGGAAATGTGAGCGTGTCTGACAGAGTGGTTTATTATCCGGTTTATATGCTGATGTTCCTGGAGAAAAAAAAGCTGCCGGAAGAGCTGATCTATGATCCGGATTTTTCGGCACTGGTTTAGAAGAGAGGGAGAATTTTATTTATGGAATACGCAGGCACTGCCATCCTTGTGATGGAGATCATGGGAACGATCGCGTTCGCCGCTTCCGGCGCGATGGTGGCGATTCACAGAGAAATGGATCTGTTCGGCATCTGCGTCCTCGGCGTGATGACCGCCGTCGGCGGAGGAATGACGCGCGATGTGATTCTGTGCACAGTTCCCAAGGCGCTGACCAACCCGCTCTATACTGCGCTGGCTGCTCTGGTCTCCATTGCGCTTTTTGTGCTTATTTACATCCGGAGGGAGCGTTGGCTGGAACGGCGGCATATCTGGTATGACCGGGCCATGTTTGTCATGGATTCGATCGGGCTGGGCGCCTTCACGGCGGTGGGCGTCACGACCGGGATCGAGTGCGGATATGCGGATAAGACTTTTCTGCTGGTATTTCTGGGAACGCTGACCGGCGTTGGGGGCGGTCTGCTGCGCGACATCATGGCGCAGCAGGAGCCCTATATCCTGGTGCGCCATGTGTATGCCTGCGCCTCCATCGTCGGGGCGCTGAGCTGTGTCATCCTGTATCGCTGCGTCGGGGAAATGACCGCACTCATCGTGTCCGCGCTGGTCGTGGTGGTCATCCGTGTGCTGGCTGCGCATTATCATTGGAATCTGCCGCGGCTGGAGCTGTGAGTTTCTTTAAGCGTTCTCCAGATGCATATTATTACATAAACAAGTCGGAGATTCTGCCTTATCAGTACATTTTCTGCGTTGACTTTATGGTTCTGCGCTCATATAATAAGCAGGCAGAAGAGGGAGGCGAAGTCAAATGTCCGCCGTGTGCATCAGCGCCTGATTTCTGCTTATGAACAGGATTTTTCCAAGCACGCGCCCCGCGAGGTCGTGCCCAGGATTCAGATGGTTTGGGATGGGATTCCTTCCCAGCTGGCAAAGGAAAATAAAAAGTTTATCTATAGTGTTCTGCGTGAAGGCGCCAGGGCGAAGGATTTTGAACTGGCCATTCAATGGTTGCTTGACTGTGGTCTCTGTCATAAGGTGGGACGGGTAAAAAAGGGAGCCGTTCCGCTGAAGGCTTATCAGGATATTCCGGCATTTAAGCTGTATCTCGTAGATGTCGGATTGCTGAGCGCGATGGGCGATCTGGATGCGTGGACTTTGCTGAAAGGGAATGATATTTTTGCGGAATTTAAGGGGGCTTTGACCGAGCAGTACGTCTGTCAGCAGATTCTTGCATAGCTGGATACGGTACCGTATTATTGGTCAGCAGATTCCTCGTCCGGTGAAGTGGATTTTGTTTTGCAGCATGAGGGGAATATTATTCCGCTGGAGGTAAAAGCAGAAGAAAATCGGAATGCGAAAAGTCTGAAGAATTTCGTGGCTGCAAACCATCTTTCTTTTGGCGTCCGGATATCGCTGTCTGATTTTCGCAGGCAGGAGAAACTGATTAATCTGCCGTTGTATGCGATATCAGCGTTATGGGAAGTCTGCCGCGCAAATGAATAAAGACAGGCAATCAGATACGCTTTTTTCATTTTGTCCAGCCTTTATTCCAGACATTTCTTTGCAGTCGCAATAAAATCCAGCGCGAAGGTGGACAGATAGGCATTCTTACGATAGGCCAGTACCAGATGGTTTTGGATTGGGGGCTCGCCAACGGAAAATGCCTGGACTGGCCACATGGCGGAGGCATGTTTTATATAGCTTTCCGGAGCGAAGCTGGCTCCCAGCCCCTGAAAGGAGAGCTGGATACAGGTCTGGCTGTTCCGGGAACGAAAAGGAACGGGGGGCTGGATGTGATACTGGTCAAAGAGCTGCCGGGCTGCCCTGCCGGTATTCTGATCCGGAAAATGCAGGATGAACGGGCAGTCTGAAAGACAGCGCAGATCCAGCCATGGATAGTGACAGCCCTCCCGTTGGACTGCCTGCCGGGCGGCGGGATGATTTTCCGGAAGAACGAGGAGGATTTCTTCTGTTTTCAGATGTTCATATTCCAGACTGGGATGCGCCTGCCAGTCGCTCAGGATGGCAAAGTCAAGATTGGCGTCAGATACCAGTTTGTCCTGAATAAAAGCTCCATACTCGTAGAAATTAATGTGGATACCCGGTTGTTTCCTGTGATAGTCAGGAAGCAGCTGCGGAATCAGACTTGCGCTTCGCATGTGAGGAATGGCGATATTCAGTTCCCCGGAGTAGGAGGAGCGCATGTCGGACAGCTCCTTTTCCCAGTCCTGATTTAGCTGAATCACCTTCTGCGCGTATTCCAGATAGCGCTGGCCGAGAAAGGTCAGCTCATATCGATGTCCGTTTTTACGAAAGACCTTTCCGCCGAGCTCCTTTTCCAGTCTCTGCAGATATTTGGTCAGGGTCGGCTGGGAAACATAGAGTTCCTGAGCCGCCTTTGTAAGATTTTTGTGTTCAGCGATTGCCAGAAAATAGCGAAGTTCTGCAAAATCCATATG
>JAJPZP010000168.1:0-446 GCA_021204285.1 Lachnospiraceae bacterium
ACTTCGCCTTCGTTTTTCTTTGTTTTCTTTCTCAGATAGTCTATCGTGAAATCCTTCTGGAGCAGAGCATCGCCCTTGTATTTTTCATTGGAGAGCATACGGCGAATAGTCTGTTGATTCCAAACATCGCCACCTCCGGGAGCGGGTATACCCTCCTCGGTTAGAATGTTCGATATTGTGTGTGGCGTGTACCCCTGCAAGAACAGAAAAAATATCCGGCGAACCGTCACCGCTTGTTCTTCATTCACCACCATTGTATATTTCTCAGGTCCCTTGTCATACCCAAGGAACCGACTGTAGGCAATACTCACTTTGCCGTCAGCCATTCGCTTGCGCTGTCCCCATGTCACATTTTCTGATATGGAGCGGCTCTCCTCCTGTGCCAGCGAAGACATGATTGTCAGGAGGAACTCACCCTGTGATTCCGTGGTGAAAATGTTCTCTTT
>JAJPZP010000168.1:456-1313 GCA_021204285.1 Lachnospiraceae bacterium
TCCTTCAGCATTCGGATAGTAGTCACCGTGTCTACCGTATTTCTCGCAAATCTCGATATGGATTTTGTCAGTACCAAATCGATGCGTCCGGCAAGGCAGTCCGCCACCAGTTTGTTAAATCCATCCCTATGCCTTGTACTCAAGCCAGAGATACCATCGTCCACATATATCTGGACAAACTCCCAGCCCGGATGTTCCAGTATCTTTTTTCTATAATAATCCGTCTGCGCTGCAAGGCTTGTTTCCTGGTCTTCGCTGTCCGTGGATACCCTCGCATATGCGGCAACTCTCAACTCAGCTTTTGCCGCCTCCTTAAAAGTCGCAGGTTTCGGAATGGCGGCCAGCTGCGTTACGATTCTATCTGCCATCAACCGTCACCCCATCTCCGATAGTGCCGCTCAAGTCCTCGACTTCCAAGAACGGCGGCACATAAAATTCAGCAATCTTATCCAAAGCAAGGCGCATCTCTTTGGACGAAATAACGCCGTCCTTTTCCATATTAAGAAGCAGCCACTTTGCCAGCCTGTAATCAACTTCTTTTTCAAACATCGAATTACCTCCTTCCGGTGTAGTATCTATACATCGCTCTAAAAGCCCAGAAAGTCAAGGCCACACAGCAAGATTTGATGGTATGCACAAAACGCACCACCCACATAACGATTTATTTTACCTATCGTTACGGAGTAAGCCTTTCGTTATGTGCGTATCCAAATCCTCAATTTTGCACCCACCTTCACCGCAGTCGGAGATTTGATTCTGCCATTGCGTGGGCAAAAAAATAAGACCTCCTGCACACCCCAGCGGGGACAGAAGGTCTTTCTCAATAATAAAATGTAATACTCCGTAACGAAAAGTCA
>JAJPZP010000168.1:1323-3109 GCA_021204285.1 Lachnospiraceae bacterium
GAGTAAGCCCTTCGTTATGTGCGTATTACAATCGCCATTTTTGCACCCACCTTCACTGTAGTCGGAGAGTTGATTCTGTCATTGCGTAGGCAAAAAAATAAGACCGCTGCACACCCCAGTGGTGACAGAAGGTCTTTCTCTATAATAAAATGCAATACTCCGTAACGAAAAGTCAGAAGAAAAGCAACTGGCAATGACACCCTCGGACGTCTCTCGTTTTACGAAAATAATACAAAAACCGTATCAATCTTGTAATTGTATCAATCACAGATACGAGAAAACTCGCTGACAGGTACGGCGAACTTTTAACAGGCTCTGCACACAACCGATTTGTGTAATAAAAAAATGGGCTTGTACACCCATAACGATTTGCCCATATTCAACCGTATCGATTTCGCAACTGCTTCATCTGAATTTTTATCTCGGTTTCACGAGAATGATACAAAAACCGTGTCCTTTAAATGACAAAGTGCGGAAAATTACATTTGCGGATACGGTGGTTTCTTGATGTAGACTGCACACCCCTCTTTTTAGGCAGAAAAAAAGGAGCCTACACTCCATAACGATTTTCCCGTATTCTGCCGTATTAAATTGATGAATGTCTCCTCTAATACATTACCGGAGCGCAGCCCCATATTTTCAAGAGCTGAATACATAGCCTTAATTACAGTTGGGGAAGTATAGAAAGCGTTCAGCGTAGATGCCCGCGCCTCTCGATATTCCTCCGGTGTTAATAATTCTCTCACCTCAGCATACTCGGACGCCCAGGATTCATTTTGTGGATCAAATGCCTGCGGGATACCACCCCAGCCGACAAAACGGGAAAGCACTTCCTGCTCTTCTGCCGTCGCCAGTCGGTTTTCTGCTTCCAGTTCCTTTAAAAGCCAGATTGCGTCAATATTCGCCCGGAATTTCGTCTTTGGTCCGCCTGCGCCCAGGTCATCATCTGTGATATGGAAGTTAATCCGTTCCTGTTGATGGAAAGCCGATGCTGTCCGTCCAGATGCTCCTGCATTTGTTCTTCCGGTTCCCGGCTCATTTGTTTCCCGTTCTGCTTCTACAGCGCCATTGGTTTCCGGCTCATGTCCAAGGTCCTCCATACCACTCTCAAAGATGTCGAGCGGCAAATGGTATTCCCTCCGCGCCGCGTTGATCTCTTCCGGTGTCATTACATGACCGGACAGCGGCAGCATCGCACCGTCATACGCAACCCTTTCCCCCGCTGCAATTCTCGCCTCCACATCCGCAATCAGCTGCATTTGTGCGGGAGAAAACTCAGGGTTCAGTAAGGGTCTCAGGTTCAGCCCCTGTTCAGCAGCTGCATAGATCACATCCATCTGCTCCCCGGAGAAATCGTCATACTCATACATGGAGCGTTGGATTGCTATAAATACAGTCTCCTCTGTAGCAAAATCGTACTGCGGCTCTTCCTCTTCATAAAGGGAGCGCACATAATCCGTCGGCTCATTCCGGAAAATCGGATATCGCGCCTCCTTCGCCATCGTCATATCCTGCAGACTGACCATCCCGCGGTTATAGTCCACGCTGTCAATGCGGAACTCCCTGCCGTCGATATGGATTGTGGCGTCGATGGGAAGATAGTCTCTGCCGCTTAAGTATTTCACTGTGGCGTGTGAACCATCCTCCTGCTCACCGGAGAGATAAACATTCTCTCCCTGGCTCCAAAGTTTTTTGGAGTAATAAACCCACTGTCCGGACGGAAAACCGCTCACCGCAATACTGCCACCACTCTCTAAAGGCTTTTCCAACATATTAGAACCAAGGA
>JAJPZP010000168.1:3119-3855 GCA_021204285.1 Lachnospiraceae bacterium
CACCATCCGGGCATGATCCCCGTAAAATTCATAATGACCTTCGGTTTCAAACCCAACCAGCGTATCCGGGTAGCGTTCCTTGATTGAGAGATATTCCGCATAAGCTTCACGGGGCATCATCTGCGGCTCGTTCGCCGCAACAGTATGAAATTGTCCCTCTACTTCTTGTTCAGACGTAGTAATTTCCTGTAGGTCAACCTCCCGCGCGTCCGGGCGATGGGCAAGCACCGTCTGTCTTGCATCCTCAAGCGTATCAAAAGGCCCTGCTGTCGCGGCACCCATCCCACGCTCTTCGTCATATCCGTAATGGTTATAGAACTTACCGTTCGGATATTGCAAAATAGCGATGTCTTCCACATAACCGTCCTGCATAGCTGCTGTGGACTGAAAACGGGCAACGATTTCCGGGTTTCTATTGGCTGTATCCTCCTCTCTGTCATATTCCTTTTCCTGCAGTTCTGGCTCCACCTCGCTTGCAGCTTCTTCATCCTCCTGAGCATCTGATTCCGTCTGCGTTACTGCTTCTTCCTGATTCTCAGATTCTATAGCTATATCAGGCTCCGCGACTGTCTCCGGTTCTGTCTGCTCTCCCGATAATTCCGGCTTCTCATCCGTCTCCGGCTGCGAATCTTCCAAACCCATAAAATCAAACAGGCTCATTTGTCTGCCTGATACGGGCGTATGCTCCACTTCCTGCTTCTTTTCCGGAAAAATGGTGTAAGTGCCGTCCACATAC
>JAJPZP010000168.1:3865-12034 GCA_021204285.1 Lachnospiraceae bacterium
TCTGTGCTCGTTCCTCGTATCGGTCGAAGTCCAGCGGGAGCGCCGCCAGCACGCCGTCCATTTCTGCAAGCAGAGCTTCTGCCCGTTCAGGATCCTCCAAAATCGCAGACAGCTCTTTCCTTGCATCCTCGCCAAAGAAATCTTCGTTGAATGGTCGCGTCACCTCTTCTGGCAGTCTTCCATAGAAAGCGAGTACACTTCTTGCCATCTGGTTACGTTCATATTCGGGCATCCGGGAATAATCTTCCGGTTTTAAATACTGTTCCATCCGGGTCAGGTGGTTCACCCTCTGCGCTACCTTTGTCCAGGTTAAAAAAATACTTGCATATGGCTCCCCAAAAGAGCCGCGGGCGAGAGTCAGCCCCTTTGCACTATAGTCAGCGTGGGAATCGTCCGCACCTGACAGTGCGTGGCTGCTTCCTCCTGTCCCATACCTCTCCTTAATAAAATCTGTTTTCTCCGCGTCCGTATGGTCTGCGATAAAATACGCATACGTACTAAGCCTCCCATTTTCAAAAGCGCCTCCTCTGGAAAGAAATGCGTCGATCTCATCCTGCGTGATGAAATGTCCATGTTCCTGCCATGCAAAACCATCCCTCGCCTGATACGGAACCGCTTCTTTTGCAAACTGCTGAAACTGCGCCGCCATCTTATCAGGCTGATACGTCTTAAATCGCATAAGCTCCGGCTCTTCCTCATAGGCAATAGCCAGTCCTTCCAGACGCTCATTCAAATCTGAGAGAAATTCCGGCTGTTCTAAAAGCCCTGACAGGCGTTCCACGACATCCGGGAACCCGCCACGGAAAACGGATGTATCCTCAAAAACCAACTCCGACACGCCCTCTGCGAGGTCACGCTCCATGTAGGCAAGCGCTTGTGCATGTTCTGTTACTGCGTTCTGCCGTGCCGCATCCAGAACAACCTGTGGGGCGTATTCCCCCTGCGCAAGCAACTGCTGAATCCTGCCGGTGACATCTTCCCATGAAAGAAAAGCCTTATCTAAAATCCGGTCATTCACCGTATGTCCGACCGCGATCTGCATCCCCAGCTCATCCCACCATGCGGAGTACTCCTGACCGCCAATCTCAATCCCTCTGCCGCCAGTTTGGTACTCCTGTTTCACGAACTCCGTATATTCCTCCGGAGTCTTTTCTGCCATGAAATTATAGATCAGACGCAGTTGTCCACGGTCACGATTGCTGCCCTGCCGAAGAACCTCATCCACTACCTCTGCGGGAATCGCGATTTCCCCGGCATAAAGCGCTGCCTGCCGTTCCTCAATCACCCGTTTCTGCTCATTCACGATAGGCAGTTCGGGCAAAGATAAAGCAGAGGCGATTTCTTCCTCTGCTTCACTCAAATCCTGTTCAGTTATCTCTTCGATTAGCTGTACACCAATTCCGTCAAGATGGTCTCTTCCGCCATCGCCTTCAGGTTGTTCATATGTCCCACCCAGGCCATCTGGTCTTTCGCCTTGTCGGGTGCCGGATACTTCTGGAGTAACTGCTCCATCAAAAGTTCCAGTCTCTCCTGCGCCGTTTTCTCGATCTCCATCAGATGCCGGTTCAATTTCCCGGTCAGTACCATGCTCTGATACCAGTTCGGGTGGTTCTCCCTCAGATAGGTCTTGCGAAGCATCCCGTACTTGCCGATCACTGCCGGCTCTTCCTCTGTCACTGTCAGGTTCGGGAACAGATAGTCCCCCTTGCGATGATAAGTCAGTTCCATGCTCATTTCCTCCTTCAATTTGCGCGCTCTGCCTTCTATCTGTGCTTTCACGCTTTAAAGTGTTAAATTCTCTGTCTGCATTATACAAGCTGTCAACGGAGTTTTCAAGCTGTCTGGATAAATTTTCCCGATAAATTTCTTTCAGCGTAGCTCCGATATCTCTCAGCACCGGCTCAGAAAGCATACTGGTCGCATTACCCACAAAGGCAAGCACCGACAGTTTGTTATATTCCGTAATCCCCGTGAAATCCTCTTCCTCCAGATATTCCATCGGGTCAAGCCCGCACCGCCGCGCAAGGATATAAAAGATACTATTGGTCAGTAGTTCCCGGTAATCCACCCGGATCGTATCTTCATCCAGTCCCTCAAGGAACGTATCCTCCGTTTCATTCGAGATACCGTAGATTGCCTCCTCCAGATTTTCCTCCGCCTGCGCCTTTGCCACCGCAAGCAGGGCATCCATCAAGGTTGCCGCATTTTCCGGCTCCAGCCCATAAGCATCGGTCAGGTGGGCAAGCAGATCATCATGACACTCCTGTGTCAGCTGCCACAAAAAAACATCCCTGCCGCCGCGCACCGGATGGGTATCGGAAATATCAAATACGTATCGAACTCTTTCCCTCGGCCCGGTATTATCAAGGAGCGCAATGCCTTTCGCCCCGCGGTTTACCCACCGCATCATTTTTTCATTCCACAGCTCCAGCTCCGCACACGCTGGCACTCCCGGCCTCTGCGCATGGATCAACAGATTGTCCTGAAACGAATAACGGTACAGCCTCGCCGCTGTGTCAAGGTATCCCATCCAGTCCCTGGGGGAACGGCTCACTTCCTGCGCATGTTCCTCCGCAAGCAACCGGATATCATTCAGTTTTGCCATAATAGCCCTCCAGTCTTTTTACTCCTTCTTTTCTCTTCTCCGGTCATTTTCGGTCCTTTGCAGTTTCTGAACTAACAGAAAGCCTTTTTTGATAAGCCTGCAGCCGACGTGTCTGGTCTTTTAATTCCTTCCGTCCCTGCTTCGGTAATAATTCCAACTGATTTTCCATCTTCATTACGGTCTCCTTTCCTCACGAAAGTGTTTGATCTTTCTTTTTATCGGTATCTCTGGCTGCAATTTTTCCTTTCCCCTCTTCGCGCGCTTTTACAAGTGATTTCTTCTCATCCAGCCGCTTCAATACGGACTCCTTCTTCGGAGCCTGAGACGATGGGTGCCGTCCCTGTTCTTCCCGCGCCGCAGCCTTCTCCTTTTCTTCCATCCGTGCCTCAAATGTAGAAAACCGCTCAAACACCTGATTCTCCCTGTCATAGTGATATGCATTATCCGTAAGGTGTTCATTCTACGGCACCTCTTTCTGATTTATATCTGCTACCATAAACTCCCATTCATGGGCTGTCCTCGACCCATCGTCAGGGGCAATAACCATTTCATGCGTGGAAGACGGAAGGACAACATAGTCTGTCCCCAGCCTCTCTCCAATCTCTTTCATCACATCAGGATAAAACAACGCACCAGCGCCATTAAACCGATTGTCATTCGTTACCACATATAAGGCTTCCGTACTTTCCGGATACATTGATTCCAATATCAGTTCCTGCAGCTCCTTTGGCATTCCCTCTGCTTCCATCTCCTGCCTGATATTTTCTGTCAATAAATCCCGCAAGGATATCAACTGCATGGGAAAAATCTTCAGGCTGTTTTCTATGGCATCCTGATGGAGCTGTTCTGCTGTCTCTCCGAATTTTCCCAATTGGTTGTTTGTGATCATAGCAGAGCCGATTACCTCATCCCCACTCGAAATCAGTAGTTGATATGTCACTGCCAGAACTTCTACCTTTTTATGAGGGACATGCGCAAGCAGCTCCTGGTTCTGTTCTATTCCGCAGACACGGATAAACAGAGAACCTTTCATCTTTTCGTAATCCGACAGGGAATCTGTATCCAGGCCGGCTGGCATCTCTGTCTGTACTTGTGCCGATATTTCACTCAATACATCCTCAAAACTCATCTCACCCGCTTCATATATTTCATAGAACTGGCTCAGATTTACAGAAGCAGCCGTATTTTCTCCTTCTATCTTCACCATAAGAGCTGTATGACTCTCATTGATCCGGTCTTCCTGGGACAGGATTACATTTCCCTCCTGATACTTTTCAGGAAGATAAGTCTGAATACTCCCCGCGATTTTTTCCTTAAATTCTTCAAAATCTATCATTTTGGTTCCTTACCTCCTTAGATTCATTCGGGGCGCAGATTGCCTGTGCCCCTGATCTGCCCTTACTTTTTCTTCCTGCTTCCTCCGGGTTTTCCTTTACCGCCCTCACTCTTCGGAAAAGACAAACTGAAAACCGTGCGCCCATTCTCCACTTTCATCAAAAGATCAGCTTCAAATGTGCTGTCCTTCTTTGCGGAATACAAATCCTTCACACGGGTTTTTCCATTTTTCAGAAGGTCAGAAGCCATCTTTGCATTCACCGTCTTCCTCATACTGGCAAGGTAACGATTCTCCTTCCACAGCGCAAAGCGGCAGGATTTATCAGAACAGTAAAAATTTGTCCTGCTCTCATATACCGGCTTGCCACAGACAGGACAGTCCCCGATACTGACACGCTCATCAAACCGCTTGCGCTCTTTCTCCGGTATCTGGTCACAGCCGTTCAGCATCATAGTCAAAAGCCCTGTAATCCCGCGCATGAAGCTCTCAGGAGCCGTATCTCCGCGCTCAATAGACAAAAGCTGGTTCTCCCACTCTGCAGTCATGCTTGCAGATTTCAGATAATCCGGTAAAAGCGCGATCAACTCCATCCCATCCTTTGTCGGCACGATCTGCCTACCTTTTCTGGTGGCATAACCGGAGTGAACCAGCTTTTCGATGATACTTACCCTGGTTGCCGGTGTGCCAAGGCCTTTCTTCTCCGTATCCGCGTCAAATTCTTTATTTCCTGCCGTCTCCATAGAGGAAAGCAGAGTATCTTCACTGTAAGGCTTCGGAGGGGAGGTAAAGTGCTGTGACTTTTTAGCCTCAACAGCCGGTATCACATCTCCCTCGGAAAACTGCACGGTAAGCACTGCCTCCTCCTCAGTATCATCCTTTTCCGCAGCATTTGCCGTCCGCTTTTTCAGAGAAGTGCGCAGCGCCATCTCCACTGCTTTGAAGCCATCCTCCACAGTCTTTTTCCCTCTGGCCTTAAAAAGATGCCCTTCACACATGACTTCGATCTGCGTTTCTTCATAGACATATTCCGGAGAAACTGCCTGCGCCAGGCGAACCGCTACCAGAGACAGAATGTTCATCTGGGACTCTCCCAGCTCACTCAAATTAGTCTTTGCCGATTCTTTTGTGGGAAGCAGCGCATGGTGGTCGGAGACTTTCGCGTTATTGATGAGCCGTTTCACATTATCTCCAACCGAAACTCCGTCTAAAATCGGAGCAATCTCCGTAAGGTCTAACAGAAGGTCTCTCACTGTCTCCTCCATGTCCTCGGTAATGTACTGGCTGTCCGTCCTCGGATACGTCACCAGTTTCATCTCATAGAGTTCCTGCAGCGTATCCAGCGTCTCCTGCGCCGTGTATCCGTAAAAGCGGTTTGCTTCCCTCTGCAGGGTTGTCAGGTCATAGAGCTTCGGCGGCGCGGTCTGCTTCCGTGCTCTTTTTACTCCGGTAACTTTTGCACTCTTTCCCTGGCAGAAATTTACAAGATCATCTGCATCCGTTTCTGCCGGAATATCTTCTGATGTGACAGTGAGACCCCCGCTGGTCAGAGACACCTTGTAATACGGGGTCTTTACAAACCCGTCGATTTTCTCCTGCCGGTCTACCAAAAGAGCCAGCGTCGGTGTCTGCACACGCCCCACGACCAGACGCTTATAATAAACAGTCGTATATGCCCTTGTCGCATTCATGCCAACCAGCCAGTCCGCCATTGCCCTGCACTCTGCGCTCTGGTACAGGTTTTCATACTCTCTGCCGTCCTTCAGGTTCGCAAAACCATCCAAAATCGCGCTGTCCTCCATAGAAGAAATCCAAAGTCGCTTGATCGGGACGCGGCTCCCGGAGAGCTGATAAACCCGTCTGAAAATAGATTCCCCTTCCCGCCCTGCATCGCAGCCGTTTACGGCGCACGTGACATCGGGGCGGTTTAAAAGCCCGGAAAGGACATCAAACTGCTCCTTCTTCTGCGGGGCAACCGCCAGCCGCCAGTGCTCCGGAATGATAGGAAGGTCAGAGTAGTTCCACTTCCCATACTTTTCATCATAAGCATCTGGCTCCACATATTCTGCCAGATGACCAAGGCACCAGCTCACAAGATAGCCGTTTCCTTCCATATAGCCGTCTTTTCGCGTATTTGCGCCGATCACTTTGGAAATGCTTTTTGCTACACTCGGTTTTTCTGCAATCACCAATATCATCTTGAAATCCTCCTTAAAAAGCGGGGACAGCCGCGTTCCTTTCGACTTTCGGCTGTCCCTCTGGTTAAATAATTTTGTTACTCTTCTCCGTATCCATTGTCATCCCCATCGTTATATCCATCATCATAACCGCTGTCATACCCGCCGTCATATCCATCGCCGGTCTCATCGTATTCGGCTTCATCCTCATTGATGGTTTCCAGACCGTCTCCGATCTCCATGTTCTCACTCTCGTAAGCGTCAGCTTCCTGCTTCGGCTTATATACCTTGAAGTAGAAATACGCGCCGCCGCCAGCCGCAGCCGCGAGAACCAATACCAAAAGGACTGCCGACATACTGCCGGAAGACTCCTCGTTCTCCGTTACTGCAGGATTTTCCGTCTCCGTCACTTCCTCCGTGCTTTGTGTCTGTTCCTCCAGAACTACGCTTCCCTGGGAAGTGGTCGTTGTATCCGTGTCGTCCGTCTCTTCCAGGAAATCCTGCAGATCATACTCATCGATAATGGAGAGCATATAGACGTTTTCCGTGGAACTGGAGCGGTCAATTACAAGGAAATAGGTATTGCCGTTCTCTGTCGTGATGGTGAAAAATTCTTTGGTAGAGTCGTCGGTGATATCGTCCAAAACCTCGCCATTCCCGGATACAGAAAAAGAGCTGTCCGTCTCGGTCGCTTCGGTCTCCGTTTCCTCTATGAATGTCTCTTCCAAAACCGTTTCCTCTGTCTCTCCTGTATAGGCAAGCGCAGTCACCGGATTCACAAACGATACCAGACTGAGCGCCGCTGTTAGTGCCATCAGCATTCTTTTAATTTTCTTCCCCATAGTTGTTATCCTCACTTTCCGGTGCCGCATCCGGCACCTGTTCTTCCGGGGCCGGCTTCTTTCTCTCCGTCCCATTGTCTGTTTTCTTTCTCGGCTCATTGTCCCGCGCCGGCGCATCCTCCTGAAAGAACTTTACAGTCCCGTTCTGGATACCGTCCAACATCGCCAGCAAATCCCAGCCTGTCACATTCATACTGCGGAAACTCCGGATAATCTCTTCATCCTCATCTACCTTCAAAGATGCCCGCGTCTTATCCAGATGATCCTGCAGCTCCGCCATCTTTTTCTCCGTCCGTTCAATGTCCTCCAACTGACGGGAGATTTTTTTGTTCATGAGTCACATCCTCCTTTAATTTCATGGTTGTATGGTCAACTTTTTCTTCCGGTCAGGGCAGAGCTGTTGCCCGAAAAAGAGCAACAGGTTCCCACCCTTCTGGCTAAATCAAGCACAATCAAAGGCATCACATCCTCTCTGTTTTTCATTTTGCAGTGTGATATTTTGCATTACTGCAGCCTGCCGAATGCGAGTAGATGGGACTGCCAGTACGATGTCTCAATGCTTGTGTACTGGATAGGCGACCCGCAATGTATCATCATGCCATTGCCAACATATATCCCGACGTGTGAAGCACCCGATGTATTATAGGTTCCCTGGAAGAAGATCAGATCACCCGGCTGTGCATCCTCCGGTGACACATACGAGCAATAAGCTCGAAGCCCGTCTGCCGTTGTCCTGCCCACATTCCAGCCGTTCCCACAGTTATTGATCACCCAGCAGACAAATCCGCTGCAGTCAAAACTGGTAGATGGAGAACTACCACCCCACACATAGGGATAGCCGAGATATTTTTCCGCTTCTGCAATCATCCGCGCAAACTTCTCATCCGTCAGAGCTTCAGCAGAAACTTCATAACCAAAGCCGCTGCTTCCTGTGTAGGTTGATAAGATTGATGTATCAAACAAATAGCTCCGGTTTCCATAGGTGGAATTGTACAGCGTATAAAGGCTTGCTTCATCCGAAGTCATGTTGCTGCGGACTGTTGCGTCCAGCCCGTGATTTACCAGCGTGATATTCAGGATTTTGTATTCATACTCGACTTCCACCTCATATTCATACTCTTCCTCTGTCGTCTCGCCGGTTTCCGGATCCGTACTGGTCGTTGTCCCTGTCCGGGTCTCCGTCCGCGTCCGAATCTCAATCACTTCCTCCAC
>JAJPZP010000153.1:0-5664 GCA_021204285.1 Lachnospiraceae bacterium
CTCGACGCGCGCGCGGTCGAGGCGATCCGGATCGTAGACCGACTCACCTTTCAGCTCCGTCTCGCGCAGGGGCTTCATCTCCATCTTCCCTTCGAGCGGATCCGTTCCCCCGTTTATCCAGCGGAGCAGACGCCGGAAACG
Source organism: Lachnospiraceae bacterium (assembly GCA_021204285.1). Lineage (GTDB taxonomy): Bacteria > Bacillota > Clostridia > Lachnospirales > Lachnospiraceae > Hominiventricola. Next base: position 142 of record JAJPZP010000153.1, read on the forward strand.
ACTGTTTTCATAATTATCCCTGACTCTGCTCATCCTTTTCCTCTCCCTCGCCGTCATGCAGCGCCTGAATCTTCCGCAGCGTAACAAAGAACAGGATGCTGCTCACGCCCGCACCGACCGCCGCCTCCGTGATCGCCAGATCCGGCGACTCCAGCAGGAACCAAATCACTGACATGACCAGGCTGTAGGACATGAAGACGATCACCGATATCAGATAGTTTTTGATAAGACTGACCGAGATCGCGCAGAGGATCAGAAAGACCAGCAGAATGATTTTAAAAGTCTCCATCGTCCGGCACCTCGCATTCTTCCTCCAGATGTTCGTTCGTCAGCACTTCCATCTGGCCGATCATATGGCTCGAGACCGGCCCTGCCAGCCAGAAAAAGACGATGATCAGCGCGAGCTTCAGCGTCCCCAGATTCAGACCGCTTAAGATCATCAGTCCAATGATAATGAACAGGATCCCCAGCGAGTCGCCCATCGCTGCGGCATGCATCCGGTTCAACACGTAATGGAAGCGGTAGACCCCGAACACGGCCACGCACAGCGTCAGAAGACCGATTACAATAAAAATACCGCCTGCCGCCAGCTGTATCCAGGCTATCATTCGTCCTCATCCTCCTTTTCCTCATCCGTCTCCTTGATCAGCAGCTCGCCGCGCTGCTTCTTCTCGCGGTAAGCCCCCTCGTAAATCTTTGTCAGCACGACGACCGCCAGGAAGCTGATCATCGCATAAATCAGACAGACATCGTAGAGATAACTCTCCCGCATATAGAGAGCCAGAATCGCAATCTCCACAATCGTCATCGTTCCGATCATATTGACCGACACGATCCGGTCCCCGAGCCGCGGTCCCAGGATCGCACGCAGCAGACACAGGATGATCAGCACGGCAATCACAATCATGCAGAAAAGCAGAAAACTGTGGTAAATCTTCTCGTACATCTATTCCACCGCCTCCATCCTCTTCAGAAGCTTCACAAACACGGAAGTCTCCAGATCCGTATCAAAATCAGAGTCCAGACAGTGTACGTAGAAGTCCGCCCCCTCGAGTCCGACCGTGATCGTCCCCGGTGTCAGGGTGATCGAATTTGCCAGGATGACCCGTGCGCTCTCCGTCTTCAGGTCGGTCTTAAAATGCACAATCCGCGGCTCCACCTGGTAGACTGGCGTGACGATATAGTGAAGCACCTGCCGGTTTGCCTTCAGAATCTCCGCGATCAGGGTGACGATATACTCCGCCACCAGCGGCGTCAGCTTCAGCAGGCGAATATCCTTCCGGACGCTATAGCCGAGAAATCTGCAGCAAAAAAGAAAGAGCGCGCTGCAAAGGGCGATCCCGATCAGGAGGATCTCCAGAGTCACTCTTCCATTGAAGATAATCCACAAGAGCAGAAACGCGATATACATAAAGCCTGTCCTCCGTTCTTCGCTCATTATATCGTGATTTCATCACGATCCAATTCGCCGCTCGCCGAATGCACCAGTGCATTCTTCTCGCTTGCGCTCATTATATACTGATTTTACAAAACAGGCAATCCGCTTTTGCGGTTGAATCTTTGTTTAAATCTTGCTACTATGTTAATATAACAGTTCAGGACAGCACGAAATGAAAAAACATGCTGCCCTGAATACCAGAAAAGGGGGGTATACACCATGAAGCTTGGTTTTGTCGGTGCCGACCACGAGGTCACCGGAAGCTGTCACTACGTGGAGGCCTGTGGGAAAAATATTCTGATCGACTGCGGCATGGAACAGGGGCGGGACGCCTACGTCAATCAGGACATTCCGGTTCCCATCCACCACATTGACTATGTGCTGCTGACGCACGCGCACATCGACCATTCGGGACGCCTTCCGCTTTTGTATAAGGAGGGCTTCCGCGGGGACATCATCTCCACCTTCGCCACCAGCGACCTGTGCAGCATCATGCTGCGCGACAGCGCGCACATTCAGGAGTTTGAAGCGGAGTGGCGCAACCGCAAGGCAAAGCGTGCGGGCGAACCGGAGTATGTGCCGCTCTACACGATGGAGGACGCGCTCGGGGCGATCAGCCGCTTCCATCCCTGCGACTATGAGCAGAAGATCGATCTCTGCCCCGGGATTCAGGCGCGCTTCCGCGACGTGGGACATCTGCTCGGCTCGTCCTCAGTCGAACTGTGGATTACCGAAGGAGACGTTTCGAGAAAGCTCGTCTTCTCCGGCGACATCGGAAATATCAACCAGCCGTTAATCCGGGATCCGCTTCCCACCGAAACGGCGGACTACGTGATCATGGAGTCCACCTACGGGGACCGCGTCCACAACGCGCCGCCTGACTACGCCGCGGAGCTCGCTTCCGTGATCAGCAGGACGCTGAAACGCGGCGGCAATCTGGTCATCCCGGCCTTCGCGGTCGGCAGAACACAGGAACTGCTCTATTTTATCCGTGATATCAAAGAGCGAAATCTCGTGGACATCGATTTCCCGGTCTATGTGGACAGCCCGCTGGCGATCGAGGCCACTTCTATTTTCAATAAGAACTACCAGTCCTGCTTCGACGAGGAGGCGATGGAGCTCGTGCGGGCGGGCATCAATCCAATCCGCTTCGCGGGTCTGCACCTCACAGTCTCGAGCGAAGAGTCCAAGGCGATCAACTTTGACAAAACGCCGAAGGTCATCATCTCCGCCTCAGGCATGTGCGAAGCCGGGCGCATCAAACACCACCTGAAGCACAACCTCTGGCGACCGGAGTGCACGGTGCTCTTTGTCGGTTATCAGGCAAACGGTACACTGGGCCGTGCGCTGCGCGAGGGAGCGGAGCGTGTGAAACTGTTCGGGGAGACAATCGAGGTAAAGGCTGAGATCCGGAATCTGGAAGGCATCAGCGGACACGCCGACCGGGACGGCCTCCTGAAATGGGTGAGCGCTTTCTCGCCCGCGCCGAAGATGGTCTTCGTCGTCCACGGAGATGACGAGGTGTGCGAGCACTTTGCTGAAAGCCTGAACCAGGAATATGGTCTCGCCGCCTGCGCGCCCTTCTCCGGCGCGATCTTCGATCTGGCGGCAGACACCTGGGAAAGAGAAGCGGAGCCGGTGCCCGCGACAGAGAAGCCTGCCGCGAAGCGGAAATCTGACGCCTACGCGCGACTCCTCGAGGCCGGCAAACGGCTTCTGCAGGTCATCTACCGCAATGAAGGCGGCGCGAACAAGGACCTTGCGAAATTCACCGGCCAGATCAACTCGCTGTGCGATAAGTGGGATCGATAAGACTTTTATAATATTATATGCTACAAAACCGGTCCTAACAGGGCGGGCAGCAGGTTGCCCACCCTGATTTTCCGTTCAAAGTTTATTTTTACGGCGACGACGTAGATCTTCACCGAGCCGATCGCAGACAGGTCCGTGATCAGCGCGTCGCTTAAAAATGGTGCGATCAGCGTCGCGGCCAGCGTGATGCCGCCCTCCCAGATCGCGATCGGAATCGCGGAGAAGAGGCTGCCGACGCCAAGCGTCGAGGCGAAGACGATCACGATCGCGAAGTCCAGCGCCGACTTGATGATCAGCATGCTCGCATCGCCGTTCAGCCCGTCCTCGAGCGCACCGACGATCGCCATCGCGCCCACGCAGACCACGAGAGATGTCGTCACGAAGGCCTCCACAAAGCGGGCGTTCTGCTCCGCATGCACTTTCCGCTTCAGCCACTCCCCAAACTGTTCCAGCTTTTCCTCGATATTCAGAAATTCCCCGACAAGCCCGCCGATCGTCAGTGACAGCACAAGAAGCAGCGTCCCCTGCGAGCCAAGGCTTCCGTCTTCCACGGTCAGCATGCCCTGCAGCGCGCCCACAATGCCGACAAAGATTGTCGCCATGCCGAGCGCCTGCATCATAATATCCTGATAGCGCTGCTTCATACCGCCTCGCACAACCAGACCGATGCCGCCTCCCGCGAGCACCGCAAGCACATTGATAATCGTTCCCAAACCTTTCATAACTACTCCACCACCTGCAGATAGCTGCTGATACAGTACAGCGTCTGCCCGTTATATTCTACTCTGGACCAGCCCACATCGGAAACACCCGTGCGGACGATCACTTCGCCATTATAGAGCTGTGCGATGACTTCCGAGGGATCCTCGACACTCGGACGGTTGCGGAGGTTTGTCACTTCCTTCGCCGTCACATTCTCGCTGACCGTCGTAAACTTCGTCTTAAAGCCATCGTCATCCTCTTCTTCCGCCGCTGGGGTATAACTGAGATCCGTCGTCAGATAGCTTGATACCGCATAGAGCGTCTCCCCATTGTAAATAAGCCGCGACCAGCCGTTATTTCCCTTTCCGGTACGCGTCGTCTCATCGCCGTTCTGCAGCTGCGCCACGATATTGCTGCTGTCGGACTGATCCATCGCACTGCGCAGATTTGTCACGTCCTTCGCCGTCACCTGCTCATACACTTCCTCGAAAGTCACGCCGATCTCCGGGTCTGCCTCGACATACTCCGCCGCACCCTCGTCCTGCGCGGAAGCGGATTCGCTGTATCCGAAATACGCAATATTGAGATCCACGTAGCCGTCGATCCCCGGAACAGAACCCATATTGGTATACTGCCACATCGCATACTCCCCGTCGTAGTCCGGCTGACCGGTCAAATAAGAAGAATACTGCGCCACCCAGATGCGGTATTGCAGTTCAAGCTCGTCCGTCTGCCAGAGCAGATTGTCCGCAAGCTCATTGCGTGCCGCGTAAAACATGCCCGTATAACCCTGTTCCTCTATTTCGTCCAGAAACACGACGGCGAGGTTTGAGCGCTCCTCCACGCTCAGATCCGTCTGCCTGCTCGACCCGCTCTGAAAGCCTTCGCAGTTGTAGGCCACCGGATAGGTGATCGGATAGCCGGCAAGCAGCCTGGCTGTCCATTCAGCCTCCTCCCTCGCTTCCTCCTCGGTCACCGCGGTCGAGAAGAAATAAGCACCGAGCTGAATGCCATATGCCTCCGCCTCCTGCAGATTATAACGCGCGCAGGCGTCCTCGGCGATCTCTCCTCCGCTCAGCGTGCGGTAGCCCACGCGCACCATGACAAAATCAACACCGGAAGCCGCAACCTGCTCCCAGTCAATCGTTCCCTGGTACTCAGACACGTCAATGCCCACTGTAATCTCGTCCGTCTCGCTGGCGATCTCCTTCACGGTGCTGATCGTCGTCTCCGTTCCTTCCTCCTCCGCCTCGACAAGCGTCTGCGGATCCTCTTCTTCTGTCTCCTCGTCCACCGCCTCTTCCTCTGTTTCGACCGCTTCCACGACAGAGTCTTCTTCCGTCTTCTTTCCACCGAAGAAAAGAAACCAGGCCGCAAACAGCAGAAGCACTGCTCCCAGCGTCGCCAGAAAAGCGGTTAAAATCATACGGTTTCGCTGCCTTTTCCCTGACATAATCCTGCCTCCCTGACAGGCAAAAGTCGATTGCTGTCGGCAATCATTACCTGCATTTGCAATGTTACCACATTTTTTTCATATGGGAAAGCCATAAAAATCACCATTACAGGAGATA
>JAJPZP010000153.1:5674-11989 GCA_021204285.1 Lachnospiraceae bacterium
GAAAGGGGATAGAAGAAAAATGAAAATTCTTTTCTTTGACACAAAAAACTACGACCGGGAATCCTTCACGAGAGAACTTGCCGGTCAGCCGGACATCGAAGTGAAATTTCTGAAGACGGAGCTCGCGCCCGTCACCGCCAGGCTCGCGCAGGGCTACGACGCCGTCTGCGCCTTCGTCAACGCGGACATCAGCCGCGAAACGATCGAAGTGCTGCACAGCTGCAATGTTAAGCTGATTCTTCTGCGCTGCGCCGGTTTCAACAATGTGGATCTCGCCGCGGCTGCAGACTGCGGTATCCGCATCTTTCGCGTTCCCGGCTACTCTCCCGAGGCCGTCGCCGAGCACGCGATGGCGCTCGCGCTCGGTGTGAACCGACACCTCCACAAGGCCTATGTGAAGGTACGGGAGAATGATTTCAGCCTCAGCTCCCTGATGGGCATCAATTTCCACCGGAAAACCGCTGGCATCGTCGGCACGGGAAAGATCGGTGCGGCGATGGCCAGAATCTGCCATGGCTTCGGCATGAAGGTCATCGCTTACGACGTATATCAGAATCCGGAACTCAAAAATTTCACAACCTACGTATCGCTCGACGAGCTGCTGGCTACGAGCGATCTTATCTCTCTGCACTGCCCACTCACAGACAGCACATACCATATGATCAGCACAGAGAACATCCGGAAGATGAAGGATGGCGTAATCCTCGTAAACACCTCCCGCGGCGCGCTGGTGAAGACCGACGACCTGATCGAGGGCATCCGCGCGCACAAGTTCTTCGGCGTAGGGCTCGACGTCTACGAGGAGGAGAGACCGAACGTCTTCGAGGACCGCTCCGATGAGATCCTGGAACACTCCGTCACCGCCAGGCTCCTCTCCTTTCTGAACGTCATGATCACCTCACACCAGGGTTTCTTCACACGGGAGGCGCTGTCGGCCATCGCCCGGACGACGCTGGAAAATGTGCGTACTTTCAAGCATGATGACAGCTCACCGAACGAAGTGAAATAGCCTACTTCACCGCGATCGCTTCCACCTCACAGAGCACCCCTTTGGGGAGATCGCGCACCGCCACGCAGCTGCGGGCTGGTTTGGAGATGAAGTATTTCGCGTAGACTTCGTTGAAGGCTGCAAAATCCGCGATATCCGCAAGGAAGCAGGTCGTCTTGACCACCTTGTCATAGCCGCTTCCTGCTGCCTCCAGGATCGCGCCGACATTCTTGCAGCTCTGTTCTGCCTGCGCCGCGATGCCCTCCGGGATGTTTCCCGTGGCCGGGTCTACCGGAATCTGACCTGAGCTGAAAATCAGTCCGTTCACTTCATATCCCTGCGAATAGGGACCAATCGCCCCGGGGGCTTTTTCTGTCGCAATGATGTTCATAGTCTGTTCCTCCTGTGATCTTTTTTATTTCTATCTTCAGAGCAGCAGGCCGCAGACCACCTGCTTCGCAGGCTATATGCCGCCTGTGGCGTCATATGTCTGCGGCTGGATGGTTCTCCGCTTCGCTCCGGTCCGCGCTAGGCGGACGTCCACCGGACGTCCAGCGCCGTTCCGCCCATCTCAAAAAGAAAATGCAGCTTTTTGCAGATAAACCTGCAAAAGCTTCCTTTTCTTTTTGCTGCTGCTCTGAACTGATAGATTCATGATACCGCAGCTTTGAAAGTTCCGCAAGTTTTCCTTGCGGGAAATGTTTTTCTTTCTTATACTGATGATATGAAAAGATTGCTGATTTTACTCGCCGCGGTCGTGCTGCTGACCGGCTGTGGCCTTTCAGATATTACAGAATATACGCAGCGCCTGCCGGGAAACGCTACGCAGACAGAGGAGACACAGGAGCGAAGGGGTTCCGATCAGAGCGGGACGGACGAAACAGAGATTTCTGCCAAAGAGCCGGAAGCCGAATCAGAAACCACGGAAACAGCCCTGGAAGCCTCCGAGGATTCCTCGCCTGAGATGGAAGCCATCGCCGCCTCCATCCTCTCGTCCGACATGTCCGAATATGAGACGGTCAAGGCGATTCACGACTATCTCGTGTACAACGTGGATTACGACTATGACAACCTCAATGCGAACACCCTTCCGGAAACGGCCTACACCGCCGAGGGCGCGCTGCTTCTACATTCTGCGGTCTGTGAAGGCTACGCAAGAGCCTTCAGTTATCTGTGTGAACAGGCCGGACTGGAGAGCCTCATGGTCTACGGGAGCGCCAATGATGGGGCTACTGTACTGTCCCACGCCTGGAATCAGGTTCGCGTGAACAACGCCTGGTTCAATGTGGACGTCACCTGGGACGACCCGCTCGTAAATGGCGAGCTTGTCACAGACGGCTCCAATATCATTTATGACTATTTTCTCGTACCGGACAGCTCTCTCGAAGAGACACATACTGCCGAAGGGCCGGACGACCGGCATATCTGCTCTGACACGCGTTATCTGGAAAGCAATCGCCTCTTAAGCATCGAGCCTTATCTGGAGGAACCGTACTGCTTCGTCTCTTCCGATGAAGAGATTGTTTCCGCTGTCCAGACCTATCTCTCCGGTGGGACATACCAGTTCCAGATCATCTGTGATGCAACCGCAGAACAGGCGGAGGCCAAAATGAATCTCGTTCTCGATGCTGTGACGGACGCGATGCAGAAACTGCAGCTGTCCGGGCAGATTGCGGCAGGCGTGGAATATGGGGTTGCCGACTACGCCGTCATCACAGTCACCATCACGCCCTCATAAATCCAGACTGTCCTCCACGCACAGTTTCCCATAACCCGCCACCATATTCGGATAATCGGGAAAAGCAGAAAGCGGACGGGCTCCACGCCTTAGATACGCCTTCACCTTTTCCCCGTAGAGAAACGCATCGTGACCATCCACGACACCATATTGCATGAGAAGCGCCACTGCGCCTGTGACAAAAGGTGTCGCGAACGAGGTTCCGGAGCTGCTCTGATATGTACCGCCCGGCGTGGCCGCCGTGATCTCCACACCCGGTGCAACCAGATCCGGTTTCTGCAGACCGCTTTCCTTAAGTCCTCTCCCGGAAAAACCGGCGATCGCGTCCGTACGGTCGTTGTAAGCCCCAACTGTGATGAGGCCGGAGGCAGTTGAAGGAATCGTGAGCGTATTTTCCGGCGAGGGCGTAAGAAAACGAGTCGCGCTCCCGACCGCCGCGCCGGACGGCAGCCACATTTCCCAGTTTCCGTCCACAGTCTTTCGCGGGACGAGGCGCAGACTCCAGATCCCGGCGTCGAGATAGCTTCCTTTCGGAATCCATTCCACAAAGATTTCCTGATCCACGCTGTATGGGCGTGGCTCCCCATAATAAATCAGAAGCTCCGTCTCTCCCAGAAGATACCGCTGTGCCGGAGGACTCTCATGCAGCGGTCCCGCTGTCTGTCCCCGCGGGTGCACGATATAAATATCAAAACGATCCGCGTAATTTTTCCAGATCTGCAGGTTGAGCGCCGGCTCATAGTTCCCGATGGAAATTTCTATTCTCTGCTCCACGGTGTCACGCAGATTTCCAGCTGCGTGTCCGGCACGCGCACCCTCATTGCCGCTTCCTGCGCAGATCACCGTCCTTCCCTGCCTGCTCACCGTGTCCAGATAAGTTTCAAGAAGACTTCTTCCTGTATGAGAACCGTAGGAATTGCCGAAACTCAGGTTTACAGCCAACGGCATCCCATAGTCATGCGCTTTGCGCAGCACGTACTCCATCCCCTGCATCAGCTCCGTCGTCCGTGGGAAACCGTTCTCACGCGCAGTTCCCAGCTTCACGACCAGCAGCTCGCTCTCGCAGGCCACGCCCTGATTCCCGGCGGCGATCGAGAGTACGCCGGTACCGTGGCCGCTTACGTCACCAGGAAGCGGCGCGCCCGTCTGCAGCGCCTCGTTCAGCTCCTCCCGTGTATATTCGGTTCCTATACGGAATCCCTCCGGCGGTGATCCCTCGCCCGTCTGATCCCAGAGCGCCAGAATCCGACTCGTCCCGTCCGCCCTCCGAAATTCCGGATGGCGGCAGTCGACGCCGGAATCCAGCACGGCGACAATCACACCCCGCCCGGTGAGCTTCAGCGGGGCGCGCTGCACAGTGCTCATACAGGAAGCCCTCTTTCCCTCCGTCTGCGCGAAGTACAGCCGCCGCGGTTTCTCGATGTACTCGACCTCCGCCAGTTCCTCCAGCGCAGTCAGCATCGATGCGCGTACGATCAGCACCGCATAGCCGCCGGAAAGCTCCGTCGTCTGCTCCGCCAGCTCACGCAGCCGCTCCACATTCCCGGAATATTTCACGATCAGCTCCCAGGTCTGCTCCTCCGGGTCGTAACCCTCACTCAGGCCGAGCGCGTGCTCCCGTTCCCATTCGATCGCGTCGAGCGCAAGATTCAGCTCATTTTCGGCCTTCTGGCTGTCCATCATATCACGCTCTCATGGTTCTGCTCTCCTTATCAGTCTATTACAGCCCCTCTTTTTTCATACCGGTCGGCCTCGCAAATAGTCAGACTTCGAGCGTAGGATAGCTGATCCCTGTGGGGAATGTGTGCCTGTACAACGTTCCGTAAACAGACGAACTGCATATGCGGGAGAAATTTGCTTATTTCGAAGACACTGTATCCGCTTCCAGCGCTTTCTTTCTGCGACTCAAGATTCCCCCGATACGTCCGGTCTCCCGCGCGGACAGTGCTTTCCAGCCGCCCTCCCGCACCTTTTCCAAAAGCCCCAGCTCCTCGGCAATCTCATATTTCATCCAGTCGTTCGGTTCCAGCTTTTCAAAATCCATGGTCATCTGCTCCTTTCATTTTCTACGGGAAGTATGACCGGATTTTCGAGGCCTTATACCTTCACGCGAATGCTTGACAGATTTTCCCGCAAAAGCTACACTTGACAAAGATTCTTTATTAATCAGGAGGAGCATCATGTACCACACGATCGTAACACTGAAAAAAGGGGAAGGGCGCACCGTCAAGGCGGGCGGCGCATGGATTTACGATAACGAGATAGAGAGCGTTGCCGGGCATTTTGAAGACGGAGATATCGTGGAGGTGCACGATTTCGACGGCTATTTTCTGGGATACGGCTTTCTGAACCGGCATTCCAAAATCCGTGTGCGTCTGCTGGCCAGGAAGCGCGAGCATATCATCGATGACGCCTTTCTGGAACGGCGCGTGCGCGACGCCTGGGAATACCGCAAGGCCACAACCGACACCGGCTGCTGCCGTGTGATCTTCGGGGAGGCGGACTTTCTGCCCGGCCTGGTGGTCGACAAATTTTCGGACGTGCTCGTCGTGGAATCGCTCGCACTCGGCATCGACCGGCTGAAGCCGCGCATTCTGGATATTCTGAAAAAGGTACTGCTCGAGGACGGCATCACCATCCGCGGCGTCTACGAGCGCAGCGACGCGAAGGTGCGCGAGCAGGAGGGCATGGAGCGCTTCAAGGGCTTCATCGGGGAACCCTTCGACACGAAAGTGGAAATCGAGGAAAACGGTGTGCGCTTCCTAGTGGACGTACAGGACGGCCAGAAAACCGGCTATTTCCTCGACCAGAAATACAATCGCCTCGCCATCCGGCGTCTCTGCAAAGACAAAAAGGTGCTCGACTGCTTCACACACACGGGCTCCTTCGCACTGAACGCGGCAATCGGCGGAGCCGCAAGCGTGCTCGGCGTGGACGCCTCGGAGCTGGGCTGCGCGCAGGCGCGGGAAAACGCACGCCTGAACGGCGTGGAGGATCGTGTATCCTTCCAGTGTGCCGACGTATTTGAACTGCTGCCCGAGCTGGAACGGCGCGGCGAGCGCTACGACGTCGTGATCCTTGACCCGCCCGCCTTCACCAAATCCCGCAGCTCCATCAAGAACGCGGTCAGGGGCTACCGCGAGATCAACCTGCGCGGCATGCGTCTCGTAAAGGACGGCGGCTTCCTCGCCACCTGCTCCTGCTCCCACTTCATGGACCCGGAGCTCTTCGCGAAAACCCTGAGCGAAGCCGCCCGCGCCGCCCACAGGCGCCTGCGCCAGGTCGAGTTCCGCACACAGGCCTGCGACCACCCGATTCTCTGGGCCGCGGAACAGTCGTATTATCTCAAGTTTTATATCTTTCAGGTGGTGGAAGAGCTGTAGAGCGGAAAAAGACTGTAAAATCAACATTTTTTCACTTCCTCAAAGTACAGATTTCGCCACCTGACACAACTTTTGCATAAAAGAAAAAGCCAAAAACCATCCAGGGTTATGTCGAAGGTATACTGACCGACCCTCTGTATAAAACGATAATAAAATGGACAATACGAAAAATTCCCATTTTTTCAAGCAATAATGTACTTTCAGGC
>JAJPZP010000061.1 GCA_021204285.1 Lachnospiraceae bacterium
CGGATGAGCTCTTTGACCATGCACTCCGTGTGGCGGAGATGAGGGGGCGGGTCGCCCGGGGCGAGCTTGTGGTGATCACGGCAGGCGTGCCGCTCGGACTCTCCGGCACGACCAACATGCTCAAGGTTCAGATTACCGGAAAGACGCTTCTGACCGGACGCGGCTGCGGCAAGGCAATGGCTTCCGGCAATGTCTGTGTTCTGGCCGGACCGGATGACAGGAAGAGCTTTCATCCGGGTGACATTATCGTGATGCGTGAGACGGACAACGAGATGATGGAGCAGCTCAGAGAAGCGGGCGGCATTATCACAGAGACGGGGGATGTGCATTCCCATGCGGCGACCGTCGGCATGGCGCTGGGGGTTCCGGTGATCGTAGGAGCCCGGAACGCGACGCGCATCCTGAAAGCCGGAACCTTCGTGACAATGGACGCGGAGAAAGGCCTGGTATACAGCGGGAAGTAAAAGGGGAAAAAGAAATGGAACTCACGACAGTCAGGGAACTGTACAAAAATACGGACACATATCTTAATCAGGATATCACGGTGGGCGGCTGGGTGCGCAGCGTTCGCGATTCCAAAAGCTTTGGTTTTCTGGTGCTGCATGACGGCACCTTCTTTGATACGCTGCAGGTGGTCTATCATGATACGATGGACAATTTTTCCGAGATTGGGAAACTGAATGTCGGGGCAGCGGTGATTGTGCGCGGTACGCTTGTGGCGACGCCGCAGGCGAAGCAGCCCTTTGAGATTCAGGCGCAGGAAGTGACAGTGGAAGGCGCTTCCGCACCGGACTATCCGCTGCAGAAGAAGAGGCATACACTCGAGTATCTGCGGACGATGACGCATCTACGCCCGCGCACAAACACTTTCCAGGCGGTTTTCCGCGTGCGTTCGCTTACGGCCTACGCGATTCATCGCTTCTTTCAGGAACGCGACTTTGTCTATGTGCATACGCCGCTGATCACCGCAAGTGACTGCGAGGGCGCCGGAGAGATGTTTCAGGTGACCACGCTGGATCTGAAGAATCCTCCCCTGACGGAGGACGGAGAGGTCGATTACTCTAAGGATTTCTTCGGCAAGCAGACGAACCTGACGGTCAGCGGTCAGCTGAACGTGGAGACATTTGCCCAGGCTTTTCGTAATGTCTATACCTTCGGGCCGACCTTCCGTGCGGAGAATTCCAATACGACGCGCCATGCGGCGGAGTTCTGGATGATCGAGCCGGAGATGGCTTTTGCGGATCTTGACGACGACATGCGCGTGGCGGAGGAGATGCTGAAATATGTGATTTCCTATGTGCTGGAACATGCACCGGAGGAGATGAATTTCTTTAACTCCTTCGTGGACAAGGGTCTTATCGAGCGCCTCGAACATGTGATGAACTCCGAGTTTGGGCGCGTGACCTACATGGAGGCCATGAAGATTCTGGAAGAGCACAACGACCAGTTCGACTACAAGGTTTCCTGGGGCTGCGACCTGCAGACAGAACATGAGCGCTTCCTCACGGAGCAGGTTTTCAGACGACCGGTTTTCGTGACCGATTATCCGAAGGAGATTAAGGCCTTCTATATGAAGCAGAACGACGACGGCAGGACGGTGGCCGCGATGGACTGCCTTGTGCCTGCCATCGGCGAGATCATCGGCGGCAGCCAGAGGGAGGACGACCTCGGGAAGCTGACACAACGGATGGACGAGCTTGGCCTCGACAAGGACAGCTACCGCTTCTATCTCGATCTTCGTAAATACGGCTCGACGCGTCACGCGGGCTTCGGCCTCGGCTTCGAGCGCTGTGTCATGTACCTGACCGGCATGGGAAATATCCGCGACGTGGAACCTTTCCCACGCACGGTCAGGAACTGTGAGCTGTAGAGGAGGAAAGCACATGGCGGACGAAGGAAGACACACGCATATCGCCCCGGACGGGACGGTATACGAGCACAGCCACAGCCATACCCATGAGCACGAGCTGGAGCACGCGGACGGGCATGAATATGCCCACGGACACAACCACACGCACACTCACGCCAACACCAAGGCGGTGCTGAACCGCCTCTCCCGCGCGATCGGCCACCTGGAGTCGATCAAGCGTATGGTCGAGGACGGGCGGGACTGCTCTGAAGTGCTGATCCAGCTCTCCGCGGTTAAGTCCGCGATCAACAACACCGGCAAGGTCATCCTGAAAGACCACATCGAGCACTGCCTCGTGGAGGCCGTGGAGCAGGGCGATACGGAGGCCATCAAGGACCTGACCGACGCGATCGACCGCTTCATGAAATAAACGCGCCGCCTGGCCTCTGCCGCTGCGGCCATATTTTTAGCATTTTGTCTATTGCATTCTGCCGCACTATAGTATATACTGAATATCAACATCTGGCATTTGAAATGAGAAAATGGCACAAGATATAGTGGGGTGGAAGATATGATGTATGTGGTGAAAAAGGATGGTACCCGCGAGGCCTTCAATGTGCAGAAGGTTGTCAACGCGGTCAACAAATCCGCGGCGCGTATTCTGTATAAATTCTCGGACGAGGAGATCGACTTTATCCGCAGCTTCGCCTACGAACACGCGGAGGCGCTCGGCAAGGAGAATATTGACGTGCAGGAGATGCACAATATCACCGAGGGGGCGCTCGATCAGGTGAACCCGGCAGTGGCGAAGAGCTATCGCGATTACCGGAATTATAAGAAGGACTTCGTGCACATGATGGACGATGTCTATACAAAGAGCCAGTCGATCCGCTATATTGGAGATAAGAGCAATGCGAACACGGACAGCGCGCTCGTGGCGACGAAGCGCAGCCTCATCTTCAATGAGCTGAATAAGGAGCTCTACCGCAAGTTTTTCATGAACCGCAATGAACTGCAGGCCTGCCGCGACGGCTATATTTACATCCATGACCAGTCGGCGCGTCTTGATACGATGAACTGCTGCCTCTTCGACGTGGCGAATGTGCTGAAGGGCGGCTTTGAGATGGGCAATGTCTGGTACAATGAGCCGAAGACGCTCGATACAGCCTTCGACGTGATGGGAGATATCATTCTGAGCACGGCGTCTCAGCAGTACGGCGGCTTTACGGTGCCGGAGGTGGACAAGATTCTTGCGCCCTATGCCGAGAAGAGCTATGAGAAGTTTAAGAGTGAATTTTTATCCTACGCGGATCCGTCCTGGGAGGGCGCGGAGGCGAAGGCGGAGGATTATGCGCTGAAGCGCGTCCACCGCGACTTTGAGCAGGGCTGGCAGGGCATTGAGTACAAGCTGAATACGGTCGGTTCCTCGCGCGGCGACTATCCCTTCGTTACGATGTCGATGGGACTCGGACAGGGCCGCTTTGAGAAGATGTGCAACATTGTCATGCTGCAGGTCCATCAGGAGGGGCAGGGCAAGAAGGGCGCGAAGAAGCCGGTGCTGTTCCCGAAGATTGTCTTTCTGTACGACGAGGCGATCCACGGGAAGGGCGGCGTCTGCGAGGATGTCTTCGAGGCCGGGGTCGAGTGCTCGTGTAAGACGATGTATCCGGACTGGCTCTCGATGAGCGGCGAGGGCTATATTTCCAGTATGTACCAGAAGTACGGCAAGGTGATCAGCCCGATGGGCTGCCGCGCGTTCTTAAGCCCCTGGTACGAGCGCGGCGGCATGGAACCGGCCGACGAGGACGATGTACCGGTCTTTGTGGGGCGCTTCAATATCGGCGCGGTGAGTCTGCATCTGCCGATGATCCTGGCGCAGTCTCGCTCAGAAAACCGTGATTTCTACGAGGTACTCGACTATTATCTCGAGATGATCCGGAACCTGCACATCCGCACCCGCGATTACCTTGGCGAGATGCGGGCTTCGACGAACCCGCTTGCCTACTGTGAGGGCGGCTTCTACGGCGGACACCTTGATCCGCATGACAAGATCAAGCCGCTGCTTGCGCCGATGACCGCATCCTTCGGTATCACCGCGCTCAACGAGCTGCAGGAGCTTTATAATGGCAAATCGATCCGCGAAGACGGGCAGTTTGCTTTGGATGTCATGAAATATATCAATGAGAAGATTGCGCAGTACAAGAAGGAGGACGGCATCCTCTATGCGATCTACGGCACGCCGGCGGAGAGTCTCTGCGGCCTGCAGATCGAGCAGTTCCGCAAGAAATTCGGGATCGTGGAGAATGTCTCTGACCGCCCCTATGTGAGCAACAGTTTCCACTGTCATGTGACCGAGGATATGACGCCGATCGAGAAGCAGGACAGCGAGGGACGTTTCTGGGAGCTCTGCAACGGCGGCAAGATCCAGTATGTGCGTTATCCGGTCGGTTATAATAAGGAGGCAGTGCGCACACTCGTACGCCGTGCGATGAAGAAGGGCTTCTACGAGGGCGTGAACCTCTCGCTCGCCTACTGTGACGATTGCGGACACCAGGAGCTCGAGATGGACGTCTGCCCGAAGTGCGGCAGCCGCAACCTGACGAAGATCGACCGTATGAACGGTTATCTTTCCTATTCCCGCGTGAAAGGAGACACCCGCCTGAACGCGGCAAAGATGGCAGAAATTGCCGAGCGCAAATCCATGTGATGATACCAGGGTCAAAAGGTCATGGATCAAATGCTTGCATTTGTATTCATGACTTTGAGACCCGCAAAAACATGAGGAAGTAGCCATTTCCCGAAGGGAAATGTGCGGATTCCGAATGTTTTTAGGATTTCGGGAGTGCGAAGCACGGAGAAATCCGTGGTATCATGATAAAAATATGACAGCGGATGACCTGCTTTTGGGGAAGGCCGTCCGCTGTTTATATTTTATTGTAAAACTGCACAAAAACGATGTGAATTCAGGTTAAGCATCTGTTATATAATTGTGAAAAATTCCGAAATTAAAAAAGAAAAATTGCAATTTCCACACAAGATTGTATAATAGACTTATATGAGTGAAAGAGAGGTCCATTCTTATGAAGCAAAACAGTATGTTGGCAATGATTCTGGCCGGCGGGCGCGGTTCCCGTCTCCATGATCTTACCAATAAGGTCGCAAAACCTGCAGTTGGCTATGGTGGAAAATACCGGATTATCGACTTCCCGTTGAGCAACTGCGCGAACAGCGGCATTGACGTGGTCGGTATCCTGACCCAGTATGAATCCGTTCTGCTGAACAGCTATGTTTCCGGTGGCAGCAAGTGGGGACTCGACTCCCGCGACAGCGGTGTCTTCGTACTTCCACCGCGTGAGAAAGCAGATTCCGAGCTGGATGTCTACCGTGGGACGGCGGACGCGATCTCGCAGAACATTGATTTTGTGGACAGCTATGACCCGGAGTACATACTGATCCTTTCTGGCGACCACATCTACAAGATGAATTACTCCAAGATGCTGAATGCTCACAAGGAAAATAACGCAGACGCGACGATCGCGGTGCTGGAGGTCCCGATGAAGGAGGCCAGCCGTTTCGGTATTATGAACACCGACCCGGAGACCGGGCGGATTGTGGAGTTTGAGGAGAAGCCGGCACAGCCGAAGAGCAACCTTGCATCCATGGGTATTTATATCTTTACCTGGAAGCTTCTGCGCAAGATGCTCCTGGCTGATATGAAGAATGAAAATTCCAGCCATGATTTTGGAAAAGATATTATTCCCGCTCTTTTAAATGATGGGAAGAGACTGTTCGCCTACAAGTTCAAGGGTTACTGGAAGGATGTCGGGACGATTGATTCTCTCTGGGAGGCCAATATGGACCTTCTGGACAAGAAGAACGGCCTGGAGCTTGACGACCATACCTGGACGATCTATACGGAGGATGCTCCGGCTACGCCGCAGTATGTGGCTCCGACGGGCAGTGTGAAGCGTGCATATGTCACGCAGGGCTGCATGATCGAGGGTGATGTTAGAAATTCGGTGCTCTTCACCGGCGCGGAGGTCAAAGCAGGAGCGAAGGTTGTCGACAGCGTTCTGATGTCCGGTGTTGTCGTGGAAGAGGGCGCGGTTGTACAGCGCGCACTTGTCGCGGACGGCGTGAAGATCGGGGCGCAGGCCGTTGTGGGAGATCCGGACAGCGAGCACATCGAACTTATAGCGAAAAATGTAAAGGGGTAGAGAGTTATGGTGAGAGCATTAGGAATTATCAGTTTTTCGGAGAGCAATGTCTGGGTAGAAGGAATGGAGTCTTTCCGCTCAATCGCCGCCTTCCCCTTCCTTGGCAGATATCGTGTGGTCGATTTTCCGATCTCCAATATGTCGAACAGCGGGATTGACCGGATTCAGGTCTATATCCGCAGAAAGCCGCAGTCTCTGGTACAGCATCTCGGTACCGGCAGACATTACAATATCAACTCCAAGAGCGGATATCTGCGCATGATGTTCGCCTCCTCCACAGAGGAGAATGATTATTACAATACGGATGTCCGGACCTACATGGAATTCATTGATCATATCAAGAATACGTCGAACACCCACGTGGTGATCGCACCGGGTTATATGATCTATCAGCAGGATTATGCTGCGATGCTGAACATGCATATTGAGTCCGGAGCCGACATCAGTGTGCTCTATCATGCGGTCGATAATGCGAAAGAAGCCTATCAGAATTGCTACTGTGTGAACCTGAATCGCCAGAAGGGCGTGAAATCCTTTGAGCTGAACGGTGGCACGGTGAAGAACCGGAATATTTTCATGGATACTTATGTCATGTCGAAGGAGATGTTCCTTGATCTGCTTGACGAAGCGCAGAAGCTGTCCTCGATGTATACGTTGCGGATGATTATCAACGCGAAGTGTGACGAGCTCGACATCCGCGGAGTGGCACATAAGGGATTCTTTGCACCGATCACGGACTTCAAGAGCTATTACGACGCGAACCTGTCGGTGAACCGGCAGAAGATTGCGGAGAGTCTGTTCAAGCAGAGCTGGCCGATCTATACCAGGACAAATGATTCCTGTCCGGCACAGTATTTTGAGTCGGCCGAAGTGAAGGGTTCCTTTATCGCCAACGGCAGCGTGGTCGAGGGTACGGTCATCGACTCCGTTGTCGGTCGTGACTGCAAGATCAAACCGGGCGCGGTAGTCCGCAACGCGGTGCTGCTGGACAACGTCACGATCGGTGAGGATGTACATATTGAGGGCCAGGTCGTGGACAAGAACGCACAGGTCATCCATAGGAAGGAAGTCATTGCAGATCCGGAGCATCCGGGTTATATCAAGAGAAACGATGTAGTGTAAAAAAGAAAACGCAGACTTTTAAGGGGACTGACACGAAGGAATGTCAGTCCCTTTTTTTCTGTAGAATAATTCAGGACAGCAGGCCCCAGACCGCCTTCTTTGAAGGCTATATGCCGCTTACGCGTCATATGTCTGAGGCTTGATGGTTCTCCGCTTCGCTCCGGTCCGCGCAAAGCAGACGTCCCCCGGACGTCTTGCGCCGTTCCGCCCATCCCGAAATGGAAATACAGCCTTTAGCAGGTAAACCTGCACAGTCTGTTCTTCCATTTCGATGCTGTTCTGAATTGTTGTCGCAATTTCCGTTGCCACATTTCCATATCTTGTGTTATACTGTGAAAATGTGGTACAAGATAGAAGGAAACAGGTGAAGGAAATATGGCAAAGACGAAAAGCTATGACGCGGACAGTATCGCCGTCCTGGAGGGACTCGAGGCGGTGCGCAAGCGCCCGGGCATGTATATAGGGAGCGTCTCGACGAAGGGACTGAACCATCTGATCTATGAGATCGTGGATAACTCTGTAGACGAGCATCTGGCGGGCTACTGCGATCACATCGAGGTTACCCTTGAGGAGGATGGTTCCTGTACGGTGACGGACAATGGACGCGGAATTCCCGTGGGCATGCACGCGAAGGGCATGTCGGCGGAGCGCCTCGTGTTCACGACATTGCACGCGGGCGGAAAATTCGACGATTCCGTCTACAAGACGAGCGGCGGCCTGCACGGTGTGGGCTCCTCGGTCGTCAACGCACTGTCGGTCTGGCTGGATGTTGAGGTCTCGCGGGAGGGCTATATTCACCATGACCGCTATGAAAAGGGCATTCCCGTGCTGGAGCTGAAAAATGGTCTTCTGCCAACGATCGGGCGGACAAAGGAGACCGGGACGAAGATCCGCTTCCTGCCGGATGGTGAGATTTTCGAGAAGACCCGCTTCAAGGCGGAGGAGGTCAAGAGCCGGATGCATGAGACCGCCTATCTGAATCCGGAACTCACGATCATTTTTGAGGACCGGCGCGGCGCGGAGGTGGAGCACATCGAGTTCCATGAGCCGGAGGGACTCAAAGGCTATGTGAAGGATCTCAACAGCAAGCAGGAGCCGCTGCACGATGTCGTCTACTTTAAGGGCGAGAGCGAGGGCATCACGGTTGAGGGTGCTTTTCAGTATATCAATGAATTCCATGAAAATGTACTTGGTTTCTGCAACAATATTTTCAACGCGGAGGGCGGTACGCATATCACCGGTTTCAAGACCATATTTACGACGGTGATCAATTCCTACGCGCGCGAGCTCGGTATCCTGAAGGAAAAGGATGTGAATTTTACCGGCGCGGACGTGCGAAACGGCATGACCGCGGTGATCTCGATCAAGCATCCGGCGCCGCGCTTCGAGGGACAGACGAAGACGAAGCTGGACAATCAGGACGCCTCGAAGGCGACCGCAAAGGTAACCGGCGAGGAGATTCAGCGCTATTTCGACCGCAATCTTGAGACCTTGAAGACAGTGATCAGCTGTGCGGAGAAGGCGGCGAAGATCCGCAAGACCGAGGAGCGGGCGAAGACGAACCTCCTTACGAAGCAGAAATTTTCCTTTGATTCCAACGGAAAGCTCGCGAACTGTGAGAGCCGTGACGCCTCGAAGTGCGAGATTTTCATCGTCGAGGGCGACTCCGCCGGAGGCTCGGCGAAGACGGCCCGGAACCGTGCCTACCAGGCGATTCTGCCGATCCGCGGAAAGATTCTGAACGTCGAGAAGGCCAGCATCGACAAGGTGCTCGCAAACGCCGAGATCAAGACGATGATCTACGCCTTCGGCTGCGGATTCTCGGAGGGCTACGGCAATGACTTCGATATCACGAAGCTGCGCTACGACAAGATTATCATCATGGCCGATGCGGATGTGGACGGCGCGCATATCAGCACGTTGCTGCTGACCTTATTCTATCGCTTTATGCCGGAACTGATCTACGAGGGTCATGTCTACATTGCGATGCCGCCGCTCTACAAGGCGATGCCGGCGCGCGGCAAGGAAGAATATCTCTATGACGACAAGGCGCTCGAGCGCTACCGGAAGAAGCACACCGGTCCCTTCACGCTGCAGCGTTACAAGGGTCTGGGCGAGATGGACGCGACGCAGCTCTGGGAGACGACGATGGACCCGGCGAGCCGGAGGCTGAAACTCGTCGAGATTGAGGACGCGCGTCTGGCTTCCTCCGTGACGGAGATGCTTATGGGCAGCGAGGTGCCGCCGCGCAGAAAATTTATTTATGAGAACGCCGTAGAGGCGGAGCTTGATATATGAGTGTCAGGCTACATTCCGGTGTGGTGCGATGAAAGGAGCATGCCCCGCTGCCCGGACATTTTTCTGATAAAAGACGGTGGCAGTAAAGGGCATCAGGAGATAAATTATGAGTGAAGAAATGATTATCAAAACGGAATATTCCGACATTATGCAGAAGTCCTATATCGACTACGCGATGAGCGTCATCGTGGCGCGCGCATTGCCGGATGTGCGCGACGGCCTAAAGCCGGTGCAGCGCCGGACGCTCTACGACATGCATGAGCTCGGCATCCGCAGCGACCGGCCGTACCGCAAGTGCGCGCGTATCGTTGGTGACACGATGGGTAAATATCATCCGCACGGCGACAGCTCAATCTATGAGGCGCTCGTCGTGATGAGCCAGGATTTCAAGAAGGGTCTGCCGCTCGTCGATGGGCATGGAAACTTCGGCTCGATTGAGGGCGACGGCGCGGCTGCTATGCGTTACACAGAAGCCCGTTTACAGAAGGTCTCCGAGGAGGCGCTGCTCGCCGACCTCGATAAGGACATCGTGGACTTCATGCCGAATTTCGACGAGACCGAGCGGGAACCCTCGGTATTGCCGGCGCGCATCCCGAATCTCCTGGTCAACGGCGCGGAGGGTATCGCAGTCGGTATGTCCACGAGCATTCCGCCGCACAATCTGGGCGAGACGATCGACGCGATGAAAGCTTATATGAAGAATCCGCAGATAACGACGGAGGAGCTGCTCGCAATCATGCCAGGGCCGGATTTCCCGACCGGCGGCATTGTGGTCAACAAAGATGAATTGACGGAAATTTACAAAACGGGCGTCGGCAAGATCAAGATACGCGGACGCGTGGAGATCGAGAAGCTCAAAGGCGGGCGGCAGCAGCTGGTCATCACCGAGATTCCCTATACGATGATCGGTGCAAATATTGGAAAGTTTCTTAATGATATCGGCACGCTCGTTGAGACAAAGAAGATGACGGATATCATCGACATCACAAACCAGTCCTCGAAGGAGGGCATCCGCATTGTGCTGGAGCTCAAGAAAGGCGCGGACACGGAGCAGCTCACGAATCTGCTCTACAAAAAGACCCGTCTCGAGGATACCTTCGGCGTGAATATGCTCGCGGTCGCGGACGGGAGGCCGGAGACTCTGAGCCTGAAACAGGTATTCGAGCATGTCGTCGATTTTCAGTTTGAGCTCAACACGCGGAAATATCAGACCCTGCTGAATAAGGAGCTCGACAAGAAGGAGATTCAGGAGGGACTCATCAAGGCCTGCGACGTGATCGATCTGATCATCGAGGTATTGCGTGGTAGCCGTGATCTCAAGATGGCGAAGGCCTGCCTGATGAGCGGCGCTACGGAGGGCATTCGCTTCAAGTCCGAGGCCTCGAGGAAGCAGGCCTCGCAGCTGAATTTCACGGAGCGCCAGGCGACGGCGATCCTCGAGATGCGGCTCTATCGCCTGATCGGTCTGGAGATCGAGGCACTGATGAAGGAGCATGACACGACGATGGAGAACATCGCGCGTTACTCCGATATTTTAAATAATTACGACGAGATGGCGAAGGTTATCACCGACGATCTGGATCGCTATAAGAAGGCCTATGCCGTCCCGCGCAGGACCTCGATTGAGAATGCGGCGGAGGTTGTCTATGAGGAGAAGAAGATCGAGGAGGCGCCGGTCATCTTCCTGATGGACCGCTTCGGCTACTGCCGCACGATGGACGAGACGGTCTACGAGCGCAATAAGGAAGCCGCCGATGCGGAGAGCCGCTATGTCTTTACCTGCCTGAACACAGGGCGTGTCTGCGTCTTTACGGAGACGGGTAAGATGTACACGGCGAAGGTGTTGGATCTTCCCTTCGGAAAATTCCGCGACAAGGCGGCGCCGATCGACAATTTCAGCAATTACGACAGCGCGCAGGAGCGGATCGTCTATGCCTGTGCTATGGAGGCGCTTTTGAAGGGAAGCCTGCTCTTCGTCACGAAGGACGGCATGTGCAAGACGGTCAGCGGTTATGAATATGACGTGCGCACGCGCACGAGCATGGCGACGAAGCTGAACGAGGGCGACGAAGTGATCTACATGAGCCTGATCACGGAGAAGATGCAGCTTGTCCTGCGCTCGGCGGACGGCTACTTCCTGCGCTTCCCGGTGACAGAGGTTCCTGAGAAGAAGAAGGCGGCGATCGGCGTGCGCGCGATGAAGCTCGCTGTGAAGGACCACATCGAGGAGGTCTATCCCTTCCACCCGGGGACAGAGCAGACGATTCTCTATAAGGAGAAGGAGATGTCCTTAAGCCGTGTGAAGGCGGGTGGCCGCGACCAGAAGGGGACGAAGCTACGGATATAGGAAAAACGATTCAGAACAGCAGGCCACAGACCGCCTTCTTCGAAGGCTATATGCCGCTTGCGCGT